>CAZTAR010000387.1:0-4514 GCA_964611695.1 uncultured Planctomycetaceae bacterium
AACGCTCGATACACTAACCCTGGAGCAACGGGCTTTCATCCCCATCTGATCGTCGTCCGACTGAGGGGTCGGGCGCGATAAGGTCCCATGGAATGTGCCATTTCAACATGGACCCGACGCAGCAACCATCGATCAATCTCGATACGGACGTGGACTACTCCGATGCCGACACCTGGGACATGATCGCTTCCGGGGATGCTCGTGGCGTGCACCATATCGAATCGCCGTCGATGACGAACCTGTTGCAGCAGTGCAACTGCCGCGACATTGATTGCCTGACGACAATCGTGGCGATCGTTCGTCCCGGAGCCGCCAACCAAGGAAAGAAAGACGCCTTCGCCAGACGATACCAGGGCTTCGAGCCTCCGAGCTTCGTCCATCCCTCTCTCGAAACTGTCTTGAAAAGCACCTACGGCCTCATGGTGTTTGAAGAGCACATCCTGCAAGTGGCCACGGAGTTCGCCGGGATGAACCTGGGCCGCGCGGATGTGCTCCGTCGGGCGTTGAACAAGAAAAACGCCTCGATGATCGCCGAGTTGAAATCCGAGTTCTTCGCCAGCGCGATCCTGAACGGACGTCAGCCGCGCGAGATTGAGCTTGTCTGGCCCCAGGTCGAGGGGCTCCAGGGCTTCATGTTCAACAAGGCCCACTCTGCGGAATATGCCGTCGAGGCATTCCAGGGGGCATGGCTCAAACGTCGATGGCCGGCCCACTACCTCGCCGCCATCCTCTCGAACTACCGTGGCTTCTACGCATCCTCGCCGACGCTGCCGCAGATACTCTACGTCATGGATGCGTTGCGGCTGGGGATTGGGTTTCTGCCGCCTTGCGTGAACCGCTCGCGCGAGCGGTTTTCAGTCGAAGGCGGCAATAGCGAATGGCGAATGGCGAATAGCGAAAGAGCGGAGACGCAGATCGATCCATCTGCCGCCGCTCACGACGCCGTATCATCCCAACAGCAGATGATTCGCGTTCCTGTTTCGCATATCAAAGGACTGTCGCAGGCGTTCATCGATCGCCAGATCGCCGAGCATGCCAAGGGTCCGTTCGATTCGCTGGCGGAGTTTGTCGACCGGTGCCGCCCCAGCCAGGCCGATGCCCAGTTGCTGCTCAACAGTGGCGTGCTGGATGCAATCGGTCCTTCCCGCCAGGCCATGTTCTGGCAACTCCGCAAGCTGATGCGGCAGGATTCCGTCAAGGAACAAACGCTCTGGGGGCCGAACATGGCGAACGAGGAAACAGCGCCACCTGTCGAATTGACCGAGCCGGATGTTCACGAAATCGCCCGACGCGAGATGGAGCTTTTGGGATTCCCAATCACGTTGGACCCGCTGACGTTCCTCGGTCGCGATGAATCGGGACGCGACATCGACTGGGCAAGATACACGCAAGTCACCGACCTGAACCGACATTATGGACGCCGCGTTACCGTATGCGGTCTCATGGTCGCCGACCGGACGAACACCACCACCGGCGGCGACCTGATGAAGTTCGTCACCTTGGGAGACCGAAGCGGCTTCGTCGAGGCAGTGTTGTTCCCCAACGCCTACAACCGCTTCGGCCACCTGACCGCCGCCCACCCCATCCTCTTGGCAACGGGGGTTGTCGAACCGTTTGAGAATCGGCGGGGCTTTACGCTACGCGTGACAGGAGTCGAGCCACCGGCACGACGGCACACCTGCGCATAACCAGCCACCACGTAAGGCACGGTCAAGCACAGCTTGGCCGTGGACAACGCCAGTGCGAGAAACCTTTCTCGCAGGCGTCGCGGCAGAAAGTAAGCCTGACCCCCTTTTCTCCCCCCAACCGCAACTTCCGACCTTCGGGTCGGACGTTGAAGAGCCACTGTTTTCCACGGCCGACAGGGGCGTCGGCCGCTACAAATGGCATGAATACAGTTCCAGTTCTTCACGACACCTTCGACTCAAGGAGGCCGTGAGCGTCACGGGCTGTTAAGCCAGGTAATCTCGCGCGATTCTACCGACTGGGCACAATGGGAAAGCCGTAACTTCTTTTTTGCAAACGAGTTACGTGAATTGTACGTTTGGAATGAGCACAACCCCGCCCTTGGAGGTGGGTTGGCCGGCAGAAGGGAAGGGAGTGTGCTATGCATCCACGCAAACTCAGACCGATGTATGTTGCCGTGGCTATCATCTGGACCCTTGTCACCTACGCAACGGTCGTTCACGGTGAGACGACTTTCTATACGCAACGTGAGGGTACCCCTGACGACGCAGGTTTTGCCATCTTTCAGGACGAGGCCGGGGCATACCTCGAACAGGACTTTGAGGAACCTGAAATCGGACCTCTCTACGGCGAGGTACCGGAATTGTGGTTTGGCGAACTCGGGGTGAGGCCCGTTGCCGATTGGAATGGTGAAAACCCGCCGCTCTTGATTCAATCATCGGAATTCGACCAGGAAGGCAAGATCTTCCGGCGCGCCCTGTTTCCCGGATTTGGGCTGACCGTCACGCCGATCGATGACGCGGTGATTCAGGCATTCGGGTGCTGGATCTTCGATGATGGCGGCAGCCTCGATTCGATGTATCGTCTCGAGGTTGTCGAGGTAGACGGTGTCACCTCGCATTGGATACTCGAAAACGAAATCGATCTCGACCATCGCGGGCACGAAATCGAAGGCTTCATCGGCGTGATTTCTGATGTCGGCATCGAGTCGCTCACCATTACCCCAGTTGATCCCGAGACGGAAGCGCCGAGTGGTGATGTGTTTGAAGTGGACCACTGGATGGTGACGCTATTCGAACGGCCCGACGACGAATGCGCACTCTGTGGCGACCTCGACGATGATGGGGATGTTGACATCGATGACTATAGGGCGTTTCTCATCTCGTTGGGAATCACTCACAATGATCAACTTGTCAGCGCTTGTGCGGATTTGGACGGCGACGGGGTCGTCACCAAAGATGACTACGCGCAATTCCGTGAGTGCTATCTCAAGGCGAATGACCGATTGCCGCTCTTCAAAGACTTTGCCGAACGCTATGGCAAGGCGGCCCTTAGATCACCCTTGCGAAAGCTCCACCAAGGTTTGCTGGCGGAGTTCGGGGATTGGCCGCCTCGGAAGAAGCACGGACCTGGACTGAGGAATGGCCGTCGGGTACGCGGAAACGCCGCACGCGCGAATCGGCTCTATAATCCTTGGGCACGACCGCCACGCGCCGGCGAAGATAATGTCGATTGATGCGTCAGAAGCTAGAGCAGTTAACGAATGAGCGTGGCACCGGCGTCTCGCCGGTGGAAGCAAGGGGGCCGAGAACCGTTACCTCACCGGCGAGACGCCGGTGCCACATATCAACGTGAAACGCTATAGAGAAAGCCAGGTAAACGTGTAGCGTTCGCCCTCTTGTGTTGGACGTGGAATACCAACTGTTTGCCACGGCCGACAGGGGCGTTGGCCGCTACAGAAAAAGTGAATCTGCTCAAGAGCGAGGTGATTGCCGCTACTTCAACATGGTCCGCTCGATGAAACCGGTGTCGCATTTTCCGGCCGCGAAATCGGGGTGTTGGAATATCTTCAGGAGAAACGGCGCGGTCGTTTTCAACGGCGCGACGTGAAGCTCCGCCAGGCAGCGCTCCATGCACCGAATCGCTTCATCCCGGTCGGGTCTGTGCACGATCAGCTTCGCGATTAACGAATCGTAGTACGGACTGATGGTGTAGCCTGCGCAGGCATGTGTGTCGAATCGCACGCCCATGCCACCCGGCACCTGGAACTCTTTGATGGTGCCCGGCATCGGACGGAAATCGTGGTCCGGGTCCTCGGCGTTGATCCGCACTTCGATTGCCGAACCGTTGCGGGGAATATCACGCTGCCGAAGGGTCAACTTCTCGCCCGCCGCGATGCGGATCATCCACTTGATCAGGTCGACGCCGGTCACCATTTCTGTCACGGGGTGCTCGACCTGAATCCGAGTGTTGACTTCGAGGAAGAAGAAGTCCCCCTTGCGATCCACGACGAATTCGACGGTGCCTGCGCTGAAGTACCCCGCCGCTTCGATCATGCGAACCGCCGTCTTGCAGATCGCTTCGCGTGTCTTCGAGTCGATCGCCGGAGACGGCGACTCCTCGATGAGCTTCTGGTGGCGTCGCTGCACGCTGCAATCTCGTTCCCAAAGATGAATGCGATTCCCGTGCTGATCCGCGAGAATCTGCACTTCGACATGACGCGGCTGTTCGATCAACTTCTCGATATACAGCCGGTTGTCCTTGAAGGCGTTCTGGGCTTCTAGCGAGGCATTTCGGAACTGCGTCCGGAGCGTCGCGGCGTTGTGTGCCACACGCATGCCTCGCCCGCCTCCACCGGCGGCCGCCTTGATCATGATCGGGTAGCCGATGTCGGCGGCCAACTTCACGGCCTGCTCATCGGTTTCCACGACGCCCTCGCTGCCGGGGATCACGCGCACGCGACTCTTCTTCGCGAGTTTCCTGGCGGCCGTCTTGTCGCCCAAGAGCCGGATCGACTCGGCGCTCGGGCCGATGAACTCGATCTTGCT
>CAZTAR010000388.1:0-4479 GCA_964611695.1 uncultured Planctomycetaceae bacterium
GGCAACTGCGACCGGAACGGGGAGCAAGGCCCCGGCGCTCCCAAGGAGTTCGAGCACAATGACGACAAAAGAGAACGCGACCACCCCTGCCCCGCAGAATCGCACCGATAGCGTCTCACCGGCGAGCCATCGGCAAGCCATCCGCCAAGAACCCCACGCGACACCCCCCCAGCACACAGCGGCGAGCGTGCAAGAAAGCAGCATCCGGGCGTAGGACTCAAGCATATCCAACGGCATCAAGCCCATGGATCGCAATCCATGGGCCTCCAACGATTCCAACATCAACAGCAACACAGCGCAGCTTTATTTCATCGGCGTAGGCTGACGATATGGTTAAAGAGAGAGGACTGCGCGCTTCGAGATTCACGGTTCGAGCACGCTTTACCTGGAACGGCTCATGCGAGACAACGTGAACTTGGCAAACCAAGGTGACATTCTACTGCTGGAAACGCCGTTTCTCTCCCAGACAGGGAGTGAAGAAACCCGTGCATACGTGCAGTCGAAGTACAACCTCGCCCTGCTCGCACTTGGCTCCTACATCAAGGCACACAGCAACTTTGGCGTCAGCCTCATCAACATGGTCAAGGATCAGATTGACCAAGAGGCGCTTGTCGATCGCCTGAAGGCACATCCTCCGAAGGTCGTCGGCGTTCCGCTGTACTCCTACAACTTGTCGCACTCTTACCGGATCATCTCGCGTTTGAAGCAGGCATTCCCAAGGACACACGTCTGTGTCGGCGGACCGCACCTGCGAATGTACCCCGAGGAGACAATCCGCCTGCCTGATGTGGATTCGATCGTTCGCGGCGACGGCGAGGAGCCATTCCTGCAAATCTGCCGGCAGGTGATCGAGCAGGGCGCGTTGGACGAGGATAATCTCCCACCCGGCACAACCACGAAGGCCAGCCTTGCCCGCGGCGTCATAGCGGAGCCGTGGTACGTCGAGAATCTCGATTCGCTGCCCGTGCCGGACCTGACGCTCCTCGGCGATTACACGCGCTATCGAGATTTCGTCTCCGGCCGGATCATGGCGATCCTGACGACCTCGCGCGGATGTCCTTACGCCTGCGATTACTGTTCGTCGAAGACGGCGAAATATCGCGGCCTGTCGGTACCGCGCGTCATCGAGACCATGCGGCACTGCAAGGAACACGGCATCGAGTACATCGAATTCTGGGACGAGACCTTCAATCCGAACAAACGCAGGCTCAACGAGTTTGCCGATGCGCTGCTCGAAGCGGATATCGGGATTCCCTGGGGTATTCGTGGCGCTGTCGTGCTGCACGTGCCGTATGAAACGATGTGCAAGCTGAAACGAACGGGCCTGCGCGTCATTCAGTTCGGCGTCGAGACTGGCCAACCACGGCTAATCAAGCATCTGAACAAGCGTGTCGACCCGACTGCCATCCAAGAGGCCTTCGAGACGTGCCGAAAGGCCGGCGTTCGGACGGTCGCCAATCTGATGCTCAACATACCGGGCGAAACACGCGAGGAGATGGTGAACGATCTCCGTTTTCTCAAGAAGCTCCGGCCGACATTCGTGAGTATCAGTGTGTACAACTGGGCGCCAGGCACGAGCCACTATGCCGAGGCATTGCGGACAGGCGTGCTTGAAGAGGACCATTGGGGGCGGTTCGCGAACAACCCGGTCGGTGATGAGCCGGTTATCCATCCGCGGACGGAAGTGCCGATTGAAGAAGTATACGCCCTGCGCGACGCGTTCACATGGCGATACTACTTCAACATTCCCTACGTTCTGCGGTACGCTTTGACCTCTGAGTTCCGCGAGGTACGACGGGCCTTTTCGATCGCGATGCTGGTCTTCAAGACGCGTGTGCGGTCAGTCTCGGCGGCGATTCGAAGTCGGTTTGCCAGGAGCGGACCCCGCAATTCTATTGCTGCCAATGCCCCGGAATAAACGCATGTCATGGCTAAGATGGCATATTCTGCTGTAGCGTCGGCCCCCCGTGGCCGACGGGGATGACCGGTTTGCTCGCCACTCACGAAGTTGAACGCTGACCGCTTGCTAACGCGCGGTTCTGATCGCCACCGGCCGGACGTGCTTTCTCAAACCTAGAGCAATTAACGATTAAGTGTGGCACCGGCGTCTCGCCGGTGGGAGCAAGGAGGCCAAGTGCCGTTGCCTCACCGGCGAGACGCCGGTGCCACATATCAACGTGAAACGCTATAGATTGCTGGAGCCACATGCGCCATGAGAATGTCGCCGTTGACACCCCTGTCGGCCGTGAGAAGTCTATCGTGTTTCTCGTCGGCCACGGGGGGCCGACGCTACATTCCAATACGACTATCTCCCAATTTAACGACGTTCAAACGCGATCACGTTTCAGCTTGATCACATGGACCGGGCAGACCTTAATTGCCTCAATGATGTCGGCCTCCTGTTGTGGCTCAGGATAAGGATCGAGGACGCGCACGGCATGGGCGCGTTCTTCCACGACGAAGACATCGGGCGCCATGCACTCGCATGCGCGACAGATGATGCAGCCTTCGACAATCTTAACGTGCATATTCAGACCCCATCGGCTCGGCGGCGCAAGAGCCCATGGATGTACTTGCGACGTTGCCGTGTTCAAGCACACCTTTCATCCCTGTAGCGGCCGACGCCCCTGTCGGCCGTGGCAAACCCACGTCCATTCCAACACTCGGTCGTCCTCGTCCGACACGGGGGTCGGACGCTACGCTCTTTCGAAAGACTCTCTAGCCGCGTTTGCGATGTTGCCGCGCAGCAGTCTTAGCCACTTGAAGTTTGCCAATCTCAGAATCATCTTCCTGAGCAGCGCCTTGCTCAGCAGCACAAAATGGCGGGGGCTCAGGAGGTAGAACCGGACGTACACCCGGCGGATGGCGGCGGCCATGTCGCGCGAGGAGAGAAACGGCGTCTGGACAAGCGGGTTCACCTTGAAAATCTCGAACCAGTAGTTGTCATAGTCGCGAGCGCGCTCTGTGAGCCAGCCTTCGCGATCACAGACCATCCAGGCTGTCGTTCCCGGGAACGGCACACAGGCGACGATGGCGAAGCTGTCGAGCGGCAGATCGAGGAAATACTTGACGGATTCCGTGATGTCTCGTTTCGTCTCGCCGGGATAACCGATGATGCAATTGCTGCCAACCTTGAAACCCATCTTCTTGGCCATCCGGACATTCTTCGCGGCAAGATCGAGATTGCACCGCTTCATCATCAACTCCTGCGTACGCGGTGAGCCTGACTCGATCCCAAAACCAATCCAGTACGCGCCGGCTCGTTGCATCTTCTCAAGTAGCGCACGGTCCACCATGTCCGCCCGCAAGCCGTTGGCGAACTTGATATGGATCCCCAGGTCCATCTCGATGATCGCGTCGAGCAGCCGATGCGCGCGTTCGGGGATTTGTGTAAACGTGTCGTCCTCAAAGTAGATCTCGTCCACATGGTAAGTGTCGTACAGCCACTTGATCTCAGCGCAGACGTTCTCAATGCTCCGCCCGCGAAACTTGAAGCCCATCACCCTGCTGCAAAATGTGCAGTAGTTCGGACAGCCGCGCGAGGTCATCACCGGCATGATCCGCTTGCCCTTGCTGAAGAGGCCGTGCTGCTGTTGACCGAAGATTCGCTCCATCGGAAGCAGATGCCACGGCGGCAACGGCAAGGCGTCCAGTTCCTCTTCCGTGAGAAAGCCTGCCGAACGATCCACAACCGGCTCGCCACGGCATCTCATCGCCAAGCCGGGAATACGCGATATGGCGTCATGATCCCTCGACTCCGCCAACACCAATCGGCAAAACTCGGGAAAGGACCGCTCCGCCTCACCGATGAATACGTAGTCAATGACTTCGTTGTTCGCCAGCGTCTCTGCGGGAACAACGGTCGGATGCGGCCCGCCGACGGCCACGATCACATCCGGCAGGCCCTTCTTCACTTCCTCGGCAAGTCTGACGGCCGACCCCAGCGCGGCAGTCACACAGCCGATGCCGACGATGGCGGGGGCGAATTCGACGATGTCGGACGCTACTTCCCCGTGGATGTTCTGATCGAAAATGCGAACATCGCAACCCTCACGAAGAAGAAGCCCCGCGAGATACATGATCCCCAGATTCGGCAGGTAGTTCCCGTCGGGGATCATGGGTTGGACAAGTGCGATTCGACCCGGTTCGTTCATGCAGACTCTCTCAATAACATCTCATAAGCGAAAGTCACTGTGCCACCGGCGCACGGTGCCACTGGCGCACGGTGCCATCGGCGCACGGTGCCACTGGCGGCTTGTCCGCCAGTGCCCTCACTGGCAGCAAGCTGCCAGTGGCACCCCTACTTCGCACCCCTACTTTGCATTCGCTGCTGCGGTGCCACTGGCGGCTTGTCCGCCAGTGCATGCACGGGCAGGCAAGCTGCCCGTGCCACCCAACAGAACGTTGTCCGCACTACCGTCCGCCTCGACAAGTTCCATCGCCGGCGTGTCAAGCGGCGCGGGCGTGTCCAGCGCGGAC
>CAZTAR010000389.1:0-4469 GCA_964611695.1 uncultured Planctomycetaceae bacterium
CTCCCGATGGCATCCGCGTGGAAGGTCATCTGCGCCGCCCCCTCCGCGTCGGTCACGACGCGGGCCTCTACGCCATTCGGCGAGACCACTCCGCTGGTGAAGGTGAGTTCGCCAGCCAGTTTGGTGAACACCACTTCCCAGCCCGGCAGGCTGACAAAGTTCGCTAGCACCGTCGCGTCGATGATTGCCGCGTCTCCCACATAGACCTGGTTGGGTATCGGCCCCACAACATGAAACTGATCGGGCTCCGCTTCGCACTCATCGGGAACCCCGTTGTCGTCAGAATCCTGGCTCGCACCACCGGCGATATCGCACTCATCCGGCACGCCGTTGGGCTGGCAATCGGCGCTGACCTGGCCATTGCCGTCCGGATCGCCCGGGTTCAGGTCGCACTCGTCGAGGACGCCGTTCGCCTGGCAATCTTCGCCTCCGCCGCAGCCATCCGGATGAGCGGCACAATCACCCGCGTTGCAATCGACGTCGCAAACGTCGGGAACACCGTTCGAATTGCAGTCCGGGTCGCACTCGTCCGGGACACCATTGAGGTCATAGTCGTCGCTCGTGGCCCCGGCGATGTCGCACTCGTCGGGCATACCGTTGGGCTGGCAATCGGCACTGACCTGGCCATTGCCGTCCGGATCGCCCGGGTCCAGGTCGCACTCGTCGGGGATGCCGTTGATCTGGCAGTCATAACTGCCGCCGCAGCCATCCGGATGAGCTGCACAATCGCCCGCCTCACAATCGAGGTCACATGCGTCGGGTACGCCGTTCGTGTTGCAGTCCGGATCGCACTCGTCCGGGACACCATTAAGGTCATAGTCGTCACTGGTGCCGCAGCCGAGCGGATAGCTGTTGCAGTTGCCCGTGTCGCAATCGAGGTCACAGGCGTCGGGCACACCGTTGGTATTGCAGTCCGGGTCGCACTCGTCGGGCAGGCCGTCAAGATCGTAGTCCGTGCTGCACGGCCCCAAACCGGCGTCGCAGTAACCGCCGTGTTCAATCAGGATGTCGCACTCATCGGGGACATTGTTGCTGTTGCAGTCACTCACCAGGGCCAGTGATACGGTCATGTCGACGTTTCCGTTCTGCCCGCCCCAGCCGTCGGCGCTGCCCGCATACGCGAAATGCAGCGTAACAGCCTGTCCGTTTTCCAGAAGCAAGCTCCCGTGATTGGATGCCTGCTGCCCCCAGTCATACGAGCCGCCGCTGTATCGCTCCTCATTCAGGGTCAGAAGCCCGTTGGTTGACGTAACGGACAATGCGTATGAGGACTCAGCTCCGCCTGAGAGATACCCGCTGCCCAGGACTCTGACCGTCAAGAACACCGGGGCACCCGGCGACAGCGCCGGATCATGGCAGATAAACGTGAGATCTGCTTCCACGCCACTTTCCGCCCAGCACCAGCCCATGTTCGTATCTGCACTGAAGCTCGCCGTGACGTCGAACGTGAAGACCGGGCTTCCGATCTTTCCGGTTGAGTAATACGACGCACTCGATGAAGCGCTGAAATACCAGTATTCCCACCATAGGCACTCCCCGGTGTAGGGATCCCAGTCCATGCAATCTTCCCACGAATCGGAATGACTGTCCTGGATTTGATCCCCGGCACCGGTCTCCATAGGATTGGAGATGGTCTGCTGCGTGGAATAGTTGCCGGCCATGTCGGCATTGCCGGAGATCGAAAGCTCAACTGTCCCGCCGTCCCCCACGGGCTGAATTACGGGCATTGCCCCCGCCGCTACCTGGCATTCGTCGGGAATCTCGTCCAGCTGGCAATCCTCGCTGGTTCCCTCGGCGATGTCGCATTCGTCGGGGATTTCGTTCCCGTTGCAATCCTCACTCGTCCCCTCGGCGATGTCGCATTCGTCAGGGATTTCGTTTGCGTTGCAGTCGCTGCACCACGGTTCGCCCGGGCAGTTGGCAATGTCCAAAAAGTCCGGGATACCGTTGGTGTTGCAGTCCGCGTCGCACTCGTCGGGAATACCGTTGCCGTTGGTGTCCACCGACGTACCGTCGTCAATATCGCACTCGTCGGGGGTATCATTGCCGTTACAATCCTCACTCGTCCCCCCGGTGATGTCGCATTCGTCAGGGATTTCGTTTGCGTTGCAATCCGTGCTCGGTCCCCCGGCGATGTCGCATTCGTCAGGAATTTCGTTAGCGTTGCAGTCGTTGTCGGCCAACTGGCACTCGTCCGGTACGTTGTCCGGCAGGCAGTCGTCGCTTTCGCCGCAACCGTTCGGGTGGGTCGCACAATCGCCGGTGGCACACCCGTCCGGAAGGTCGCAGGCGTCGGGAACGCCATTCGCGTTGCAGTCCTCGCACTCGTCCGGCACACCGTTCAGGTCGTAGTCGTCGCTGGTGCCGCCGGAAATGTCGCATTCATCTAGAAGGCCGGTGTTGTTGCAATCAGGGCCCTCGCAGCCGTCCGGGATGCCGTTGGTATTGCAGTCGGCGTCCATGCCGCCCCAGGGCGAGTCGAAGTGGGCGGTGATGCGCATGTACGGGTAGAGGTAGTCTTCCGGCACCAGTGTCAGCGGGTTGTCGAACTCCTTGCCTTCCGGTACGTCGCCGGTCCATTCCACAAACGAGCAGATCCTCTCGCCCACTGCGGTCAGGATGACGATTTCGTCCAGCGGATACCAGCTCAGCTCCGGATCACGATTGACGGCCCCGCTGGCCGGCGGATCAATGCGAATGTCCAGATATACTGTATCCGCCTCGGAGTTCATAATGCGCATAGTGCGGTTGCCCACGGCGTCGTACTCGTATAGGATCGCTGAGCCGTCGTCGTAGGTGGCCTTGGTCAGCCGGTGCAGGCCGTCGTATTCGTAGGTGATGGCCGCCATGGCGCTCGTGGCGCACACGGTCAACACGGATGCAAGCACTGTCAGTTGGATGATCTTCTTCATGATACCACTCCCGTTGTGGTGAGCGATTCTATTCGTCCTTTTTGCAGTCCGCTTGGGGACCTCTTATCGCGTTCGGAAACATCGTGCGCCACCTGAAACACATTGTCCTCACTAGCCAGACACGTAAATGGCCTCGTTAGGTGTTTCGCCTGTTATCGCTGTATAAAGAGTCCAGAACAACGTAGCTACGATGCCCACGGGAGCACCCACAGCCGCACCGGGGCATAACACTGGTGAGCTGGACCCCAGGCCGGGCAACAGGAGCTTGCCTCCCTCATAGATCCCAGTTCCTACCGCTGACGTTGCGACGTAGGCGGCGGCGGCGTCTGCAGCAGGGTTTGTGCCAGGAGGAGACCTTAAGCAATCTTCCAGAACGAGAACACAGTCGCCTATGGCCCGTATCCCTGCCATCTCGTCCTCCACCTGTACGCGGAACCCCTTCAAGAAATCTGCAATCCGCTGCGGATCCTTGGCAAACCACTCCATCCTCTTGCTCCATTGCTCGCCGAAGGACCTCATTCTGTCAAAGAACTTGCGCAGCTCCATCATATTACAGCGCATGTTCTCAAACGCTTGGTAGCACTCGCCGCTCTTACATTCCTGCCACCCGCCCTGGCAGGACAAGCCGGAAGGGTCAACCAATAAAAGTGGTCTGTTCAGCGCATACACGTAACGGTGCAGACTCTGCGGCTCGGTGAGTACGCCCAGCACCGGATCCTTGCCCAGGAACCGCCCTGTGTCTGGATCGTAGAACCGTGCCCGCATAAAGTAGAGGCCGTCGGCCTCGGCCATCACACCCAGGCCGCCGACGTAGGTGAAGGGGTTGTCGGTGGAACCTTCCTCCGCACGCAGCAGGCCGAAGGGCGTGTAACCGTAACGGTCGGTGATCAGTTCGTTCTCATCCGTGAGTGCCACCACGTTGCCGATGTTGTTGCTGTGGTAGTATCGCTCAGAGCCGTCGGCACCGATGCGGGCCACCAGCAGCGGTCCTTGGAAGTAGTAGGCGGTGATCGTGCCCATGTCGTCCGTCTCACACAGCACGTGGCTCATGCCGCGACCGCGATCCAGCACGTAACGCTTCTCGCCATCGCCGTCGATTCGGGCAATTCTGTGGCCGGTGCCGTCGTATACGTGTTGGACCGTGCTGGCATCCGTCGTTTGCGATGTAAGCCGGTCCTCCTGGTCGTACGTGAACGTCGTGGTTGTGCCGCTCACCGTGCGCGAGGTCAGGTTGCCGTTGGGATCGTACTGGTAGGTTCCCTGGCCGGATTCAACCAGCCGGTTGTCGGTGTCGTACTCGTAGTCAACGAGAAGCTGCTCCAGCGTAGGCTCCAGCGTGCCGGTTTCGGTGGTCGAAGTCGGGTTGCCCACGCCGTCGCGAGCCCACGTGAAACCCAGCAAGGGCGCAGCGAGGTGATCGGCGGTGTTCAGGGACTCCAGCCGACCAGCATCGTCGTATTCCCGTGTCTCCACGACACCGTTAGGGTACGTAACGGTTCCAAGTCGGTTGCAGCAGAGGTAATCGTACGTGGTCTGCCGCGCCGCCCAGTCGGTGAT
>CAZTAR010000390.1:0-4461 GCA_964611695.1 uncultured Planctomycetaceae bacterium
ACCCACACCGGCACGGAAATCAAGGCCGCAGTACCGTCAATCGCAATAAACTTCCAATATCGCACCCGAAAAATGCCGGCGGTCAAAAATACGATTGCTCGAAGACCCGGCCAAAAGCGTGCCGCGAAGAGAATCTTTGCGCCATGATCATGGTACATCCTCTTCGCCTTCTCCAATAGCCACGGCTTCGCAACCCAGCGGAGAAGACGGTGCTCAAATATCTGCATCCCGTACCGGCGACCCAAAGTGAATATCACGGTATCGCCGAGCATCACGCCGACCAGCGCCGCCGCAATCATCAAACCAAGATCGGCCTCCCCCTTGTGAACCAACCACCCCGCGGCCAATAGAGGAATATCCTCCGGGATCGGCAAACCAAACCCCGCCGCCAGCAACACGAGAATGAGGCCGACGTAGGACCACTGATCCAGGAATGAAAAGAAGAATTCCTCCACCAATACACTCCGCGGTTCGACAACAACAGTGTCACGACTTTGGCACTTCCAAAGCCGTCCTTAACCAAAACCTACACCCGCTCCTTCGCCCCAGACCAAACGTAAAACGCCTCATCGACCCCAAGTGGCCGTCGATAATGACTCCCCCAGACCTGCGACGAAGCACACAACCCCTGTTTCATCGTTTCCACCCCCCATTATGTCGGCTCTTCCACTAGATTGTATTCCGAGATTTCTTTCTCGCCTTTCGTTAAAGCAAACTAAGTGATCGCGTAGCGTCCGACCCCCGTGCCGAACGTGAAACACAAACTGTTCTCCTCGGCCGACAGGGACGTCGGCCGCGACGGAAAAAGTGAGTTTGCTCCAACGCATCAATCTCGCCGCCGCCGCGCACCTGGCTCGGTAGCGCCACACCCATCAGTTGCTCGACACCGGCATATCCCCACCACCATCATGCGACATCGGCGTTTTCAATACTACTTCAGCAGCCGCGCGAACCTCATCATCCTCATCCGCTCGAAACATTTCGAGCCACGCACTCGAATCAAACGGCGCCATGGCACGAATGTACCCCACCACCCAAAGCCGCCGTGCCTGTGAAAGATCCCCAATATGTCGCTCCATCTCCCGACGACCAAGCTCACCCAACCGAACTAAACCGGCGCACGCCTCATCTTCAGCCGCCGCCGCAATCACATACTCCCCTTGATCCCCAAGACACTGCCCCATAATCGAAGCGGCCTCCTCGACCGGCTCGACGCGACTCAATGCCTCAACGGCCGCACCGGCAATCGCCTCGTGATCAGATAGTCGAAGCCGAAACAATGCCTTCTTGATCTTCTTCTGATCCACAAACGCGCGGGCAATCTGGATCGCCGCGCATAACTGCTCCTCCGAGTCAGCCTGATGCAGCGTCATGCGGATCTCAGGCAACACATAACGAGCCAGTTTCGGCATCGCCTTCAACTGGCTCGCCCGTTCCTCGAGTTCTGCCGGCGTCCGATTCTCAAGAGAGGCGATCACTGTCCGAATCTGCTCACGCCACCGATATCGATCATACAACTTCCACGAAAGGTATACCGCCGAACCGACAATCGCGACCGTCAAAACGCACGCGCAAACCGCAACCAGAATATCCCCGAAGACCCCCCCCCGCTTCAGGCCACCGTGCCGAGCTGACAGTCCAACGTTCCGCACTACTAATCCATCTCCCTGTAACAAACTCAAGAACCACACAAACTTCGGTCATGGTTCGCTTGAACCGTCAGTCGCCACTAAAAACCTGCTGCCAGTACTGGGACAGGCGGACATGCTTTCGTGCCCTCCCCAAAGAACCACAAACCAATCTTCACACCTTGCCGAGCCATCGCTCCGGAAACCTGTTCCTATTCAACATCTTCCACGACACCCAACTTCGAAGCGATTCGCTGGAAATCATCGAGGTTCGAGTACTGTATGACGATTCGGCCCGTGTGGCGACGCCTACCCTCCTGAATCTCCACACGCGTCCCCAATGCAATGGAAAGAAGCTCCTGCAAGTCTCGAACAGCCGGCCGAATCTCCCGCACGCTTTTCGCGGCAGAACCCGGCTGTTTCGACTCTGAAACAGCCTTCTCCAACCGCCGAACCGACCATCCATCATCCCTTGCCTTGATTGCAAAGGATAAACAGGCCCTAACATCCTGCAAGCCAAGAAGCGCCTTTGCGTGTCCAGTACTCAACAATCCGACCACCAGCATATCAAGAACATCATCCGGTAACTCAAGTAATCGCAAGTAGTTAGTAACCGTTGTGCGATCCTCCCCCATCCTGCCCGCGATCTCCTCATGCGACAACCCAAAGCGATCCTGCAACGCCCTGTACCCACGCGCCCTGTCAATGGGATTCAAATCCGCCCGCTGGATATTCTCCACGAGCGCAAGCTCAAGAAGTTCATCATCCTTCACGCCTCGAACGATGGCCGGCAGTTCTTCGAGGCCCGCGATCTTCGCCGCCCTTAACCGCCGCTCCCCTGCCACAAGCTCATAGCCATTTTCGGCAGGTCGAACCACGACAGGCTGAAGCGCCCCTTTCGCCTTCAGAGAGGCGGCCAGAGACGCCAGCGCTTCTTCGTTGAACGTTCGACGAGGCTGCTGGGGGTTTCGTCGGATTTTTTCGATCGGCAGCAACATCAACCGATGGGCGGGGGCCCCAGCTGTAACACGATCCAGTGTGGCTTCAGTTGCGGACTGCCGGAGATCACCCTCTTCGTCTTTGCGCCGAAGTTCAGAGGACACAAGCGAGGATAGCCCCCGACCGAGCCGTTTCTGTGTCTTTGTCATGCAAACTCCTCATCGAAAAAGACTGCACCCGAACCCACATCCGCGCCAAAGAATTCGACATTCTAGTGAGAATCCGTCAACCTCACAAGCCACACAGGCAATGGTTCCACGTGGAACATTTGAATATCAGCTGAAAACCAAAGGGAACACCCCAAGAACAGTCATAGGACCTCATGCTTGATGGGCAAGTGGCGTTCCGGTCGCGAAGCCGCCGCCAATCATGGGGTTCAACCGTTTAGGCGAAAAAACAGTTGGGCGGTCGCCATTTGCGAGCTAATTCGCATTTCAAACGAACAATTGAGTGATTCTATCCCCCACCGCTCCTCGCTTGACCGATCGGCAGCTTAGACAGCCTCTATGCATTCCTCAAATCATTTGGGCCCAAGTGTTAATCAATTCGAGTGCTGTGTCGCCGCTTAACTGGTTGGCAGCACAGTCAAGCAACAGCTTGGCCGTTGAATGCCTCACCTATTAAACGGCCCGTTTTTCAACGACAGACCTGACCCTTCTTGAAACAGACCACGATGTATGAACCTGTTTGTCGTGCAGACAACTTATCTGCCAGAGGATTAATGCGTGAAAGGGCGGAGAACCAGCGGCGCGCGTATTTCTCGGGATATGTTCCACGTGGAACACTCACCGTTTCTCAAGAGGTTTGAACTGGCGATGGGGGTGCAAAGGAATAGGAAATTGAGGCCGCGAAGGGAATCCGAAGCAGTTAGTGATCGGATCCATTTTATTTAGTAAGCGGACAATGTTCGAGTTTGTTTTAGGAGAACGAGCAAACCGGTTATCCACTTCGGCCACGGGGGGCCGACGCTACTATGAACCATACAATTTCACCCCAAAGCCCCCTCGTGTAACAAAAAGCCATCTCTTCGGCTTTCGGGGTCTTTTTGTCTTTTTTGTGTTCTGCGACACATTCGATCCATAGGAGCGGCAGCATGGTAAACACATCCTCCCCCTGATGGTCGCCGATAGGGGGTGTAGGCTCCTGGATTCCGGTTTGGTGCAACCGAACCTGGAACTCGGCGATACAATCTTGCACACCTATCCTGCCAGTGTCGCATCCAGCCTCGGAGTTGGGTGACGAACCGGTAGCGCGAAGGGACGAACAATGTGTCGGACATTGAACTTCTTTTTTATAGCTGCCATTCTCTTGCTAGGCACGAGCCTCGCAGGATGCGCTGATCCTTATTCCCAGAAGCGGATTCAGAGGCGTAACACGCACCTGCAGGCCTTTTTCGCAGACTGCGCGGAATCTGAACAGCGTCGTCCGACTCGGCTTCGCGAAGCTGGGAAGCGGTTGCGGGATTGGCATCAATCAGACTGCGAACAATTCAATAAGAGAATGCCGACCATCGGCGACTATGTGCTTTAGCCCCATCGCAGGATCCGCTAAGATACAACAAACAGTGCCGCGCTGATGACACTCCAAGTTACGTGCCTAGTGCTTCATGACACCTCCAATGAGGGATTCCAGGGGTGCTATTGGCGGCTGTCCGCCAGTGCGATCTTGACCGCTGATACGCACAAGCCACTGGCAGACATCACGCGACCTGTCACGACACACTAGTGCGTTGTCAATCCTAAGTTGTCGGATTGGTTCCGCGCTGGAATGTGTGGCACAGGCGTCCCGCCGGTGGAAGACACAGGCGAGACGCCTGTGCCACAGAAACCGTAAC
>CAZTAR010000391.1:0-4461 GCA_964611695.1 uncultured Planctomycetaceae bacterium
GCGTTCGACCTTGTGGGGGGCGAACAAACGGGTGATCCCCGTCGGCCACGGGGGGGCGACGCTACAGCGGAGAATGCAATCTCAACACTAAAATGCTCTAGAGCACCTTAGGCATGAGATGGCATCCTCTGCGGCTTTGATCGCTACCGGCGGCAGAGGCCATTTCAAGCCAATAATGCTTACAGAAGTGGTGGCAACCGGCCGTTAGGCGCTGTCGCGATTGACGATTTCGAAATTTTCTCGCTCCCCTTTGCCACGCAGGGGATAATCCTTGCGGAGGGGGTGAGCCTCGAACCCATCCCAGGTGAGGATACGGCGGAGGTCCGGGTGGCCCGCGAAGACGACACCGAGCAAATCGTACACTTCCCGCTCCATCCAATCCGCAGCCTGCCACAAAGAGACGACCGATGGCACCTTCGGCTCGGGGTCGTTGGCGAAGCATTTGACCCATAGGCGGTGATTGAACGTCGTGGAGAGAAGCGAATAGACGACGCCATACCGGTCTTGCGCACCGGGGAAGTCTAGATAATCCACGCCGGCGAGGTCGGAGAGTTGGTCGAATCGCGTTTTCTCGTCATCTCGCAGGAAACGCATCACGGCCAGCAGGTTCTCCGGCTCGATCCGGATGAACTGCTGGGGTGGCCGGTCGTCGTCTCGATCGAGCAGGGCCTTGGATTCTAAGGGTACGTCCGGAAACCGGGCTCGCAACGACGCGACAATCTCATCGGCTGAGGACATGGTTACTTCGATCCTCCTGTGGCGGTGGTTTCTGCGGTGGCGGGCTGGGCGGTTTCGGTGGGGGGCGGCACGACGATGCCCAGGCCTTGGCCGCGCTCTCGGCTCGGAATGATGCCTTCCTCGTCAACGATACGCTGGATCGCCATGATGCCTTCAAGAAGCGTTTCCGGTCGCGGCGGGCAACCGGGAACAAAAACATCCACAGGGAGAAACTGGTCCACGCCCTGCACGACGGCGTATGTATTAAACACGCCGCCGGAAGACGCGCACGCGCCCATCGAAATCACCCACTTCGGCTCGGTCATCTGCTTGTAGACCCGCTGGAGGATGGGCATCATCTTGATCGCCACGCGGCCTGCGCAGATGAGCACGTCGCTCTGACGCGGGCTGAATCGCATGGCCTCCGCCCCGAATCGTGAAATATCGAAGCGGCTGGCGCCGGTGGCCATTAATTCTATTCCGCAGCAGGCAGTGGCAAATGGCAACGGCCAGAGCGAATACCGGCGCGGCCAGTTGATACCACGTTTTCGGACGAAGTTGACGAGGCTTTCCAAACGGGTGGTCAGGAAGTCGTCCTTGGTTGTCGAATGCGGTTGATGCACGTGCTTGTCCATGTTCGGCATCTCGGAGGCACCATGGTTGCGGGTTTAGGTTGACGCTACACCCAACACTTCCCCATTCGTCCTTCACTGGGTGTGCCTCTGGCGGCTTTTCCGCCAGTGTTCCGTTCGCTTGTGCAAGCTCTAGCGGGCAAGCCGCCAGTGTATCGTTCAATCATAGCCTCTCACTGGCGGGCAAGCCGCCAGTGGCACCCATTGGCCTGTGGCCACCGTTGGAATCAGTCGTATCGCAGAATACCCTTGCCCCAATCGTAGGCAAAACCAATTAACAGCAGGAGGAAGAAAATCGCCATCGCGAAGAAGAGGAAACCGACCTCACCGCCTGTGAGAGAAGCCGTCGCGCCGGCCGCATCGGCCTTGCTCCTGGCGTCGAAGTACACGATGGCCCAGGGATACATGAAGATCAATTCCACGTCGAACAGGAGGAATAACATGGCGACGAGGTAGAACCGGACGTTGAATCTCTGTCGGGTGTTGCCGATCGCCTCAACCCCGGATTCGTAGGTGTCCTCCTTCACGTCTCCGTGGCGTTTGGGTTTGGGGATGAGGTGTGTCACAACGATGATCGCTGCGGAGAGGACAATCGCCAGGACGATCAGGACGAAGACGGGGCCGTAGCCCAACTCGGCCGCGCTGGCCAGGACACCGCTATGCGTCAACTGTGACATGCCTCGATCCTCTGGGGGTCAGCTCCGTCTCTGCGGCTCATTTTCTGCTTCCTCGGGGAGATTGCAAGGGGAAATCACAGAGGCGGGATACCCAATCCGAGCCCCAAGCGCCAGCGAGCGGGTTCTGCAGGAAACCAAACCGAGCCCCAAGCGCGAGTGAGCGGGTCTCTCCGCAGAAACCCCGCGCTGGCGCTTGGGGCTCGGATTGGGGAACCCGCGCTAGTGCTCGGATTCGGATTGGGTGCCTACATCTGCCGGTCCAGTAAGCGGTATTGGATTGCTTCGGAGAGGTGTTGAGCCGCGATGGCCAGGGCGTTTTCGATGTCCGCGATGGTGAGGGCGAGGCGGAGGACCTTGTCGTGGGCCCGGGCGGAGAGCCCAAGCTCCGTCATGGCTTGTTTGAGCAACTGCTCGCAGGGGGCATCGAGAGGACAGTGCTTGCGAACGAGGCGCGGGCCCATGCGTCCGTTGAGCACGTTGCCGATCTCCGCGAACCGTTCGTGTTGCCTTGTCCGTGCCGCGATGACGCGCTGGCGGAGCGTCTCGGAATCCGTGCCAGGCTTCGTTCTCCGGAGGTCCTCAAACGGGACGGCCGGTACGTTGATGTGAATATCAATCCGATCGATGAGTGGTCCGCTGATTCGGGCGAGATACCGTTCGATCTGGGGCGGGCTGCACTTGCAGGGGCGTCTCGGATCGGCGAAGTAACCGCAAGGGCAGGGATTCATGGCGGCGACGAGCATGAAATCGGCCGGGAAGCAGACGGCACTGTGCGACCGGGCAATCGTGACCGAGCCGTCTTCGAGCGGTTGCCGGAGAGTCTCCAGGATGCCGCGCTGGAATTCGGGGAACTCGTCGAGGAACAGGACGCCGTGATGTGCGAGTGAGACTTCCCCCGCTTGTGGGATGGAACCGCCGCCGACCAAGGCCGGGGCACTGGCCGAGTGATGCGGTGCGCGAACGGGCCGCGTCGCCATGAGGGAAGCGCCGGGAGAGAGTTTTCCCGCGGCGGACCAGACACGCGTCGTCTCAAGTGATTCGCTGAGTGTGAGCCGGGGCAGGATCGTCGGCAAGCACTTAGCAAGGAGCGTCTTGCCGGAGCCGGGTGGGCCGGTCATGAGAATGTTGTGGCCGCCGGCGGCGGCGATGGACATTGCGCGTTTGCTGAACTCCTGCCCGCGAACGTCGGCGAAATCGATGTCGTACGCGGAGGCCTGGGAGAACGTGTCGTCGAGATCGATGACCGTGGGTTCCAGCGGCAGTTGTTCAGTCAGGAAGCCGACGGCATCCGTCAGCGAACTGATGGCGATGACATCGATGCCGTCGACGACTGCGGCCTCGTTGGCGTTTTCACGTGGGACCAGAATGCCACGGCAGTCCTGGTTTTTTGCGAGCATGGCCATGGAGAGAGCGCCTTTAATGGGGCGGACGCGCCCGTCAAGCGCCAACTCCCCGGCGATCATGTACCGTTTGAGATCGGGCGGCGTTTCGCCATCGGCTGCGAAGAGCATTCCGAGGGCAATCGGAAGATCGAGGGCCGGCCCTTCCTTGCGGATGTCGGCGGGGGCGAGGTTGATAACGGTCCGCATCTTGGGAGTTGCGTAACCGCAATGCGTGATCGCCGTTCGGATGCGTTCCAGGCTCTCCTTCACCGCGGCATCCGGCAGGCCGACGATGACGGGCGTGGCGAATCCACGCGAAGCGACGTTGACCTCGACTTCGCACGGTACCGCTTCGATGCCGACGAGCGTGACGCTTTGTAAGGTGGATAGCATTGCTCGCGAAGTTTAAGGAGTGGAGGCGACGGGCTCAAGGGGCCGGAATGGTGAGTACTGGTATCATTTGGGTGCCACGGGCGGCTTGTCCGCCCGTGCCGGCACTGGCAGCAAGCTGCCAATGGCACCCCTCTACGAAACGATACCAGTACCGAATAGTGGGGGTGCCAAAAGGGCCTCGGAAGGTCCGAGAATATGCGACTTGGTATGCAGAAGGCGTAAATTCAATGTGCCTTCACCCGCTGGCAGGGTGCGGCGGTATGCTCTATCCTGTGTGTCTGAGAAATCATCCACAGTTGAGGAAACGCAATGATCGATCCACGGATTACCAAACTAGCAGACGTTTTGGTGAATTATTCGTGTGCCGTGAAGAGGGGCGAGAAGATTTTGATTGAGGCGATCGACGTGCCGAACGCGTTTACGTCTGAGTGTATACGGCTCGCGCGCGAGGCCGGCGGCGTGCCTTTCGTCAAGTTGGAATCAAACTTCATCAAGCGTTCCCTGATGCTCCACGGCTCGGAGGAAGGTTGGAGTCTGGTCGCCGATGCCGAAGACTTCATCATGAAGAATATGCAGTGCTACATTGGCGCACGAGGCAATCCCAATGTCAGCGAACTCTCCGATGTACCCGCCGAGAAACAGAAATTGTTTGAGAGCACC
>CAZTAR010000392.1:0-4431 GCA_964611695.1 uncultured Planctomycetaceae bacterium
GTTCGACCTTGTGGGGGGCGAACAAACGGGTGATCCCCGTCGGCCACGGGGGGGCCGACGCTACGAGGCTTCTGAAACTGCTATCATCGTGAAACGCTACTCACCCGCTGCGATGTTGAATCCCTGTCGCGGCGGGAATTTGTCACCCTTGTAAGCCGTGAGGAGAACTGGCTTTTCATCGATGAGCGTCTTCAGGTATTCTGCGGCGGCGGGCAGCAGGACGCCCGGTTCCGTGAGGCTGGGGTTCGTCGCCTTGGGCCAGTCCAACATGAGGTAGCCCTGAAAGATCGTGCCCTTGAGCAGCTGGATCATGAGGGGGATTTCGAGGTCGCCCTCGCCCGGCAATGCGAAGGACTCAAACGCGACACCATTTTGGAGAACCGCGTCACAGAGGCGGACAAGGCCGAGGCGCTGTCTGAGTCTGGGAATGGCCTTCGTGGGTAGTTCATTGACGAGACGGCCCGCCAGGGGATTCCAGCAGCACTTCACGTGTGGGGAAGCTGCGGCTTCGACCAAGTGCCACATGGAGACAGAGTCCGAGAAATCGCCGGCGTTCTCGATGAGGAGTGTCACGCCCTTGGCTCTTGCATGGGGGGCGAGTTCCCTGATGGCGGCGGCGATTCGATCGAGCACTGTTTCACGGCGTTGGGGGCCGAGGAGGGCGAATCGCAGATTGGGAATCTCTTTTCCGAAGATTCGAACGAACGGGCAGCCGATGTTCGCAGCCAGGTCGATGGTGCGACGGACCATGATTTGATTCCGGGCAACCTCGTTTGGGTCTCGCATATGAAATGCCGCCGAACTTGCCAAGCAGACGATCTCAACGCCCGCGCTTCGGATCAATCCTGAGATATCCTTCGGCGACAGGTTCTTCCCGTCGGTCCGCGGCAGGTCCGCCAGTCCGTCTTGGGTCTGGAGTTCGATGCCATCAAACCCATGCTGCTTGGCCTGTTCGAGCATGGCCGGCAGATCCCACTTGGGGCACACGCGACTGCTGAATCCGAGTTTCATCGAGAGGTCTCCATTGTGGTCGCGCCCAACGTCACAACCGAACTACGTAACTTACCGGCTGGCCGTGCAAAGTCAACACGACCCTACTTGTTGAGTATGCGTCATGTCCCCGGGTATGGTAGAATCAAGGGATGTCACTACCGATCGTTGCCATCGTGGGCCGGCCCAATGTGGGAAAGAGTTCGCTGTTGAATATGGTTGCACGCCGGCGGATCAGCATCGTCGATCCGACCGCCGGTGTCACCCGGGACAGGGTCAGCGCGGTATGCTCGGTCGGCGAACGCTACTTCGAGTTGATCGACACGGGCGGCTACGGGATTGAAGACCTGGATAACCTGACCCAACATGTGGAGCAGCAGATTCGGTATGCCATCTCGACCGCCTCATTGATCCTCTTTGTCGTGGATATTCGTGCGGAGGTCATGCCGCTCGACCAGGCGGTGGCCCAGCTCTTGCGGAGCGTGGATGTGCCGGTGCACGTCATCGCAAACAAGGCGGACGTCGATCAACATGACCGGCAGGCGGGAGTCTTTGCCCGCCTTGGTTTTGGAGAGCCGATTTGTGTGTCGGCGTTGCATGCCCGAAACCGTTTTGGTTTGCTGGAATTGATCGAGGAGGGGATCAGTCCGTCTGCGTGGGATGTTGCGGATCATGCCGAGATGAAGGTCGCGCTTGTCGGCCGTCGAAACGTGGGTAAGAGCACGTTCGTCAACGCGCTGGCGGGTCAAGACCGGGTGATCGTGAGCGAGGTGCCCGGGACGACGCGCGATTCGGTTGACGTTCGTTTCGAGATGGACGGTAGGTCGTTCTTGGCGATCGACACGGCCGGCGTTCGGAAGAAGCGCAAGCAGAAGACGTCGGTGGAGTTTTACGGATATTCCCGCGCGTTGGCTTCGATACAACGGGCGGACGTCGTCTTCTTTCTCATTGACGCGACGGAGCCGATCAGCGAAGTGGACAAGAAGCTCGCGCGCTACCTCCTCGACGAGTACAAGCCTTGCATCCTAGTCGTGAACAAGTGGGACCTGGCCAAGGGGAAGGCGGACGCTGAGGACTACGGCGATTATCTGGGAAAGATGTTGCCACAGATGAGCTACGCGCCGCTGGCATTCACGACTGCGCGGGACGGACGCAATCTCCGCGGTACGGTCGAACTGGCCCAGAGCCTTTTTAATCAGGCGAAGCGGCGTGTGACGACAGGCGTCCTCAATCGGGCGGTCGCGGCGGTACTGGATTTACAGCAGCCGGGGGCAGGGAAGCAGGGGGGGCAGCCCAAAATCTTCTACGCGACGCAGATATCGGTGTGTCCTCCCTCGATCGTTCTATTTGTGAACAACCCAGCCCTGATTCGCGAGCAGTATCGCCGGTTTGTGGAGAAGCGACTGCGCGAATCGTTGCCATTTGAGGAAATCCCGGTACGATTGGTCTGGCGTCAGCGTGGATCGCGTGAAGAGGCCGACGTCATTCGGTAAGAGGATCGACGCCACAGGTGGAACAAAGTCGCGGGCAGATTAGCACCGCATGTCGGCGGATCGCCATGTTGCAATCTCGTTGTCATTGCGGACAAGGTGTGGGAGCCAAGAATCGTGCCGATCGAGTTTCATTGTGAGCACTGCAACCATTTGATCAATGCACCGGAAGAGGTTGCGGGTAAGACGGGGACATGTCCTCGCTGCAAGGGGACGACCTATATCCCCAGGCCTCCTGAAGACGACGATGAAGGTGAGTTGGCGCTGGCGCCCCTGGATGAAGAAGAGGAGCGGCGCGCCCAACAAGCGGCGAACGAAGCGAAAGCGATTCAGCGCCGGCTTCTCAAAGAGCAATCCACGCCGGGCGAAACAAAGCCCATGCGGCGGAATGTCGATCCGCCGACGATACGGAAACCTAATCCTAATCCGAAGCCGGCGCCGAAGCCTTCCTCCAAGCAACTTAATGGGATGATCGTCAGCTATATCGAAGCGATGAGTGCTGGGAGGCTCGACCGTGCGGGTGAGCTGATACAAGCGCTTTCCCGTTTCTCCCCGGAAGTTTCGAGGATTCTCGATTCGTTGGAGACTGCGGACCTTTCCGCTTACGGTCTTCCCCAGCTTCCACGGCCTGTTTTGTCGGGATTCGTGAAGCAGTTGCGCATGAAACTCTGAAGACACGGCGGCGGCGGCTGTGGGAATGGGTGTGATTGTGGCCCCCACGAAGCGAGGATTCGCGGTTTTTTCTGGCGATCCGCCTCTTTAATCCGGCGTCACGGAACGGCCGATTGTTGGGGAGTCGGCTCACGCAATGGCGGATTCGATGGCGGGTATGACGGCCGATATGATCGCCGATACGACGGCCGAACAAGGGTGGTGTGGACGATTGCCTCGGTAGGTTTGACTGCGTCCATTGCCGAGGTTCAGCATCTGAAGAACTCATCGGGGAATCTGTTCCCGTTTGGACTGAATCGGGAGTTATCGGTCCTCCGCTATTCATTGGGGCTCGACAGAGCTAAAATCAGAATGGACTGGGGATTTTGAAGACGGGATTAGAATAGCCATGGCACCAGGCTCGGGGCGTGACAAACCTGCCCATCCCCAACGCCGGGTGTGTGTCGCATGCGCCCGGTGCGGGCAAGGATACCGAATCTCCGCGCGCTTGCTCGGCCGCCGACTCGTGTGCCGGCACTGCCAAAACGAGTGGCGGGCACAGGAGATTGATCCCGCCGAGTTCCGGTCGGGCCGGTTGCTGAGCGAGCAGACATCGGATTCCGGCAAACAAGGCCTGCCGGAGAGTCTCCCGCCTCGGGCGGGTTCGAGTTCCATTTCGATCGATATGTCCTGGGCGGGTCGGGAATTGGGGCGGTATCGCGTCCTCTCTTTATTGGGTCATGGCGGTATGGGTTCCGTTTGGCGGAGCCACGATGCCAGCCTTCGGAGGGATGTCGCCCTCAAAATCCTCAACAGCAATCGGAATAAAGTCGGCGCGGAGGGAGGCCTGAACGCCGAGCTATTCATGCAGGAAGCTCGCGCCGTCGCCAAGTTGCAGCATCCCTCGGTGGTGTCGATCTACGAAGTCGTCGAGGACGAAGGCCAGATCTTTCTCGCGCTCGAACTTATGGAAGGGGGCACCCTCAAAGAATACGTGGAACGATACGGTCAGATCCCTCCCCGAGAACTGTTCAGGATGATGATCGGCCCAGCGCGGGCCCTTTCCCTGGCCCACCGCCACGAAATCATCCACCGCGACATCAAACCGGGAAACCTGATGTTCGACGACCACGGCCATCTCAAGCTGATGGACTTCGGCTTGGCGGATGTCGCCCAGGAGGCGGCAAGCGAAAAGATGCGTGGAAAAGCGGTTGGTTCTCTCGGATGGATTGCGCCGGAGACCGCCAGAGGCCAGGGAACCACCGCCGCCAGCGATATTTACGGCATAGGGCTTGTCCTC
>CAZTAR010000393.1:0-4427 GCA_964611695.1 uncultured Planctomycetaceae bacterium
CATAGTCGTGAAACTTATGAAACGCGGTACTAGCGCAATCACTTCGTGCGCCTGGTATAATTCGATCGAGGTGAGGGGGCGCGACCACGAAGCGGCCATGGAGTCTACACACACAATCCCACAAACACGCTCTCTCCCGGACACCCCGCGGCGCCGCCGGGCTCCGCGGCAGAGACACAGGCGGGACGTCTGTGCCACAGTCCTACGTGGCAGTCTTACGGTTCGGAAGGTTCCTTGGCGACCAATTGATCCGCCAAGGACAGTCGAGGTTGATCGATTGTCTTCCTTCGCTTGATGAACCGCTGCATAAAAATCGAATTCGGCACGGTCACACGATCGCCGTTCTCGGTTCGGAGGAGCGTTTGCATGAAATTGATGTCGATCACCTTACCCGCGATGTTCTCCGGTTGAATCTCGATGTGCTCGCCGACATTGAACGGTCGCCAAATGAGGATGATCAGGGTACACAGAACATTGCTCAGGACGCTCCATACCGCAACGAAACCGATTGCCACCATTGCCAGGAGGGTGCTCATCAGCGTCCAGAAGTTGTCAATCTTGAAGCCGGCCTGGCCGATTACGAACAACACGACGATCACGACCAGGATTCCCCTTGCCCAGCGGCGGATGATCCGAACAGTGCTTGAAGGCAGCCGTCCCGTCGCCCGGAGTGTGTGCAACGCCGAGTACAACACCCGATCTACCAGGAGAGCCACGACAACCGCTGCCAGGCCCAAGCCGATCACGCGCCAGTTCAGAGTATGAAGCCGGATCGGCAGTGCCCATACACGCGACAGCAGAAGCACGACTGCAACAATCCCAATACACCGGAGCGATCCCTTCGCGAGCCTGGTGATGTAGGCCTCCTCGGGTGCGGGATCGGACGCCGGCTTCTCTTCGTCCGCATCATGCCTGCCCGCCCCCGCCGAACCCGACGGGACGTTGGCCTTGAACTCACTCTCGACCGATCCAGGCCGGCCGGCGTGCCGGTCCACCAGATTGCAACAGTACGCCACGATCATGAAAACCAGCAGGATAATGCCGGCGCTGGTCAGTGCCCCGCCGCCCGCGAACTCGACGAGCAATCCGTATCCGGCCGCCTGCAATCCCAGCAATGCAATCAAACCCAGCGCCAGGAAGGGGTAGAGGGTGGAGACCAACATCCAAACCCAGTTCGAGTGTTCCGCGGCGCCGGCGCCGATGACATCGCGCTTGCGAAGCGCAAAGAACATGAGCACCAACAGAACACAAGTTTTGTACACCTCCCACAGCGCTGAACGACTGGCGGGCAGGATATCCCAGAGCCCGAGCAGCAGCGGTACCGGTAGCAGGATGATCGAACATGCCATGATGGCCATCGTCCACTTCCGATAGTGCCGCGCAACCGCATCCCCACAGGCGATCAACCGCTGTGCGGGCCGCGTCGGTGAAAACGCGAACTCCACAATGACAAGACCCAGCCAGGACGCCACGAGCAAAAAGAGTACGCCCAGGACCGGCTGCAACGTTCGTGTCGGCAGGCCGGCCATCGCCAACCCACCCCACAAGACCAGGACGATCGCCAGCGGCGGCAACGCCCGGCTCGACAGTCTCAACAGGAACAAATGGACACGCTCGTCGAGAGGCCGCGTGCTGTCGATCAGACCCTCCACGCCGACTCCAGCCACGAGCGCGGTCGTCAGATGGCGAACCCGCCTGACGGCGCCGCGCCGTATCCAGACAAGCAGTGCCGATACGACACTCAGCACCGCGACGATGACGATCCACTGCACGCCGGTCATGCCCCGCAGGTCCGCGACCAACAGGCTGTACTTCTCTGTCAGCGATTCGCGAGCGTCCACCGGCGCGGCGAACAGCTCGACCAGGCGATCGGGCGCGGTCGAACTTGTCTGCCCCTCGCCTGCCCGCCGCGCGTTGAGCAACTGACGGCACTCGCGGTCGACCGCCGCCCAATCCAGCCCCATCAGGCCGGACTCTCGGCGCAGCAACGCCGCCCAGTACAGCTTGACCTCGATGGCGTCAAGTCGCGACACGTAGCCGTCGAGCAGGGCAATGCCCGCGTTCAATCGGTCGACGAGTTTCTCAAGCGAGGCGATGCTCTCGTCGGCGGATTTCAGGCAGCCGGATCGCATCGCCGTCGCCTCCGTCTCCAGCCGGGTCCGCTCCTCCGCGGGAACAGCTTTGAGCAGTTTGCCGAGACGCTCATCGAGTTCCACGAACCGCCCCAACGCCCGTTCTCGCGCGGACTGCATCTTGCTGAGATCGAGCAAGCTTTCGCCGAGTTTGTTTCGAAGACGCCCCAGTTCCGTCTCCCGTTCCTTCGTGCTCTCAACAAGCTCCACCCGGGCCTTGTTGACCTCCTCCCCGGCTCGCTCGTCCCGCGTCTCGACAATCCGTTTCCACAGAGCCTCGCCGGCCGCAATGCGGCTTTGCAGCCGATCAAGAGAACTCGCGGGGAACCGGTTCTCGATTGCGTCCACGAGTTCCCGTTTCTTGAAGTACTCCAGCAACACCCCTTCTTTGAAAAGCGACAATTCCAACAGCGCCACGCGATGCGGTTCCGTCGCCGCGGCAAGCTCGATCCTGATCTGATCGAGCACCCCTCGCCCCCGCGCCTCGGCCAGGACCGATGCGCGTGCCCCCAGGATCTCGACGTACTGCTTGACGGCCGCCAGGTAGCCGGACTCCTGGGTGGATTCCAATTCGGCCTGCTCGCGGGCCAACTCCAACGAGCGCAGCAACAACTGGTGCCGGTACAGTTCGGCAGTGCTCTTCTCGACGAGCAAGAGCCTCTGTTCCTGATCCGAGGGTGCGGTCGTGGTTCCGCCGAGGGGTTCCTCCATGGCCGCATGCCGCACGGAGAGTTCCTCCAGCTCCGCCGACAACTTCGCCCGCCGCTCATCAAACCCGCCCGTCAGAAGCGCGGCACGGCGCATGTGGGCCTGGCTCAGTTTCTCAAACTCACCGCTCGCCTCGAGGTGCCGCTGCTTCGTCTCGGCGACTTCCGACTCCACGGCCGTGCTCGGAGCCGGCACGGATCGCAGCGCGGCCGTTTGCCTACGCACGCACTCGATCTTCTCCGCGAGCGACCGCGTGTGTTGCTCGCTGGAAAGAACCTCCAGCGAGTCGAGTCGGCCGCCGATTTCCCGCAACTCCGTCGAAACCAGTCGCCACGCGTCGTAGAGTTGGAGATGCATCTCCGGCGGTCCCGCGACGTCGCCGCCTGCCGGGGCCGAGGCCGGTTGGGTCGTCGGCGCGAGTGCCTGCAATCGACCCTCCACCATGAGTCGGCATGCGGCCACGTCCGCCGGTGTCTTCGGGACTTCGAGACGTTCACCCCGCACATCGAGCAGGCCGCGGCGTGCTGGAACAGACGGTCGTGAAGTCGTCGGTTGGGCCCCCAAGGCCGCTGAGCAACCCGTCAGCGCGAAGACGACCGGGGCAATCCAGGTTTTTGCCATTTCAGAGACTCCCATTGCGCGTAGAAAGGCCACGGCGGAAGACGCCACGGCCCGACACCGAGACGGCGCACAGCCTAACCGCCCCATGACGACCGGGAAAGTGCCGCGAACCTCAGCCCGCGCGGACGGAAATCCACCGCGCGGTGGCTATTGTTGCGATTTCTGGTAGTCAGCCAGGAATTTTGCCAGCCCGATGTCGGTCAGCGGGTGGTTGAGAAGCTGCTGGAAGGTTTTGAAGGGCAGCGTGCCGACATCCGCGCCGGCCTTGGCAGCCTGGACCACATGGAGCTGATGGCGGAGGCTGGCGGCGATGATCTCCGTGGCGAAGCCGTAATTGTCGTAGATCAGGCGGATCTCATCGAGCAGGCCCATCCCATCCTGGCCGATGTCATCGAGCCGGCCGAGGAACGGCGAACAATACGTTGCGCCCGCCTTGGCGACGACGAGTGCCTGCAGCGGCTGAAAGATGAGGGTGAGATTGGTCTTGATCCCCTCGGCCGTGCAAATCTTCAACGCCTTGACGCCCTCGGGGATCGTCGGCAGTTTGATGATGATGTTTTCGGCGATCTTCGACAGCTCGCGGGCTTCTTTGACCATCTCGTCGCACGTGGTGGAGACGACCTCCGCCGAGACCGGTCCGGGGATAATCTCGCAGATCTTCTCGACGAGCGTCTTGAAGTCCATCCCCTCTTTGGCGACGAGGCTCGGGTTGGTCGTCACGCCGTCCACAATGCCGAGCGCGGTGCCGGCGCGCAGTTCGTCAAGATTCGCGGTATCAAGGAATATCTTCATGGGTCAAGCGACTCCGTGGGGTTGACTGTTTCACCATCGTCCCCGCAACCACGGTGGACGGCCAAGCCGGAGATTGTATCGGATTCGCCTGTCAGGGACAACGTTCCCAATCCGAGCCGCGCGACCGTGAGGGAGCGGTGGGTGCGCAATACAGTGGGCCCTCTCGGCGTGTGA
>CAZTAR010000394.1:0-4412 GCA_964611695.1 uncultured Planctomycetaceae bacterium
TCGTTGCGCCCTTCCACCCAGTCGCGGGCTGGCGCCATTCCTGACCGCATCAACTTCTCCTCCTCCTCCGTGCCCTACTTCCGCCAAGGCCGTCTGCAAGATTACCCAAACTTCAGACGCCGCCTCGGCCATCAGTCACTGCATCGAAGTCGCGGTTCAGGGAAAACGTGTGCTCGCCTTTTCCTCAGGCTCGGACCTCGCTCAGTGCGGCCCGAACCTCACGCTTGCGCAACTCGCCGAAATCCCGCTTGTCCTGCTCCATTGCCAGTATCTCTGTGAACGGCCGGATCACGCTCTTGTCACTGGGGCCGTGGATGTGGCGCTCGCACGACATCTTACAGTCGGCAGTCTGCCACTCCCCGTCTTGACACCAAGTGACACGGAATCCGCATTCCGTCTCGTGCGGGAAGCTTTCAACATTGCGGAACGATTGAGGACGCCCGTTGTGCTCCTCACGTCGCCGGCACTCATGTCCGCTGAGGCGTCGCTCGATAACTTTCAACTTGACGCACCACAGATATTCGATGGATCACCCACCGCCCGGCCCAACAGCCCCCCCGCCACCACCGGGTCCCCCACCATCAGGTTTCCCGCGAGGTCATCACCGGAGTTTGACGTACCCATTGAATCTACCGCCCGCCCCGGCTGTGTTCAGTTTCACGGCACCCTGGGTGAAGAACCTGTCGTGCTCAATCTCGATGCCGATTCGCTTGATGCACGATTCGCTCGATTGCGAGCCAAGATTTTCAACAACCGAGAACTGTTGGAGCACACCCGTTCCACGCCGGACCCGGATGCTGAAACGCTTCTGCTCTCCTACGGCATTGCCGACTCGAACGCAATCAAGGCTGTTCGGATTGTCCGCGACGGAGGTTCGCTCGTCAGCCACCTCACGTTGCACACTCTCTGGCCCCTGCCGGAGCAGGCATTTCGCAGGGCAACCACCCCCTTCATCCGCCGCGTGCTCTTGCCGGAACTCAACACCGGTCTCTACGCTGACGAATTACGCCGTTTCTTTAAGACTGTCGCCATTGAGTCAATCACGCGGTGTGACGGGAATGCCATCGACCCGACACTCATTGCCCGACGGATTACGGATTGGCCTTGCGGCTAACTCGACAGCCGAGAAACAAGGTGTCAAGAAAAACGGTGGATCGAGCCAGTCAATCCGGTCGTTACGGTTGAGTCACCTTTTTTGCGTCTTTGCCAGTGCCCTTGCAGGCGGGACAACGTCCGCCGAGGAAGGCCCAGAGCATTCGAAGTAACTGGTAGTAGCAGAGGCCAGCGGGTACGTAATATAGGCAACGGAGAAACATGACGACACCAGAATCGGGGCCAAAGTAGCGGGCGCCGATACCCAGGTTCGCCTCGTTTTCACACCATTCAACCAGAATCCCCAAACACCAGAACAAAGCTGCGGCGAAAAGTCTTCGCCAAGGGCTGTCCTTACCACGCCCTTTACACCGAGGACAGGCCGGTGGCGCCTTCGTTTCGGAGGCCGTCGCGACTCTGACTAACTGGAATGTCTCGCCCTCGTCGCCATCATTCTCGATTGGCGACAGTACCACCTGTTCGGGTAAGTCGGCGTCAATCGTCGTTCGTCCCCCGAGCGCCTCTTCGTCTTCCGCGGTGATGGCCCGACGAGCCTTCTCCGAGTCCTTCGGCGGGGACATAGGCGACATGCCTCGGATGCCCACCTCGCAGACTTCGGCCGCATCTTCAATCCCCTTGAAAAAGTAGTAGCCATGGTCGAGCCACTCGACTGCGGAACCATCAGGCATGAACTGCACCTGCTGTCGGGCCGACTCGAACGTCGGGCGCGTGAGCAGAATCTGACCCGGCATGGCCAACCCCATGACCCGTGACGCTGTGTCGATGGCCAGGCCGACGAGTTGATTCCGGCCATTCGCCTTCTGGGCACTCGCGACCTGGACAATCTCGCCCATGTGGATTCCCACTCTTGCTTCCATTTGTGCCGGAGTGTCGATTGCCGCAAGCCCCTGTTGAAACGCCAGGGCACACTGCACGGCTTCCGATGGCACATTGAATGTGGCGAAGAAGCCATCACCGGTATGAACCTGTTCGATGCCGCCGGTTTTGTTGAGGCAATCTCGGAACAGGGTATCGTGGCGTGAGAGTGAGACGGCCGCCTCGACATCGCCCAGCCGCCGCTTGAAGTCCGTGAAATCCACGAGATCAGTGAACAGGAACACCTGGAGAACGGTCTTGGGACTACTGCTATCCGCCATAGGGTTCGCTGTCCTGTAAACCAAGCGTGGCAAGGCAGGATGACCCACGATCGAGAGGTGGCAAGCCTTGACCTGCTCCCGTTCATGGTACCACTTCTTAGGAAGGAGACCATAGGGATTTTGATTGGTGCGTGGGGGATTGGGTACCAGGACCTCCAGACTGTCACCGCTTTCAGTGGATGTATGGGCCGCTTGCCCGGGTATTTGTTGGAAGAGGTGAATCTTGACGACCGTCTGAGTCGGTGTTTTCTCAAGCCGCCTGCATTCAAGGGTAGGGAAAACAGGCCGCAGTGGAATTCGGATCCCCCATGAATGCGGTTTTGCATTCCGTGCCTCACCAGAATCGGTGGACAAGGACAGTTTCGGCTTACTCTTGGGCTGATTCAAAGCGGGCAAAACGTACTGCAAGTGTTGGCAGGATCAGCAGATTCAGCAGCGTCGAAGTGATTAGGCCGCCGAGGATAACGATGGCCATCGGGCCTTCGATCTCCCGTCCGACTTCTCCGGAACCCCAGGCGATCGGTGCGAGACCGAGACCGGTCACCAAGGCGGTCATGAGGATGGGCAATATCCGTTCGGAGGCGCCTCGGAGCGCAGTAGCCCGGTTCCACGGTAAGCCTTCGCGAATCACCAGGTGCTCGAAGTGAGAGATCATCATCACCGAGTTGCGCATGGTTATTCCGAAGAGGGTGACGAAGCCCACGATCGAACCGATGGACAACGAGCTGCCTGTCAGAGCGACGGCCAAGACGCCGCCCACAAAGGCAAACGGTAGATTGGCCAGCACGAGTAACAGGCGGCGAGTCTGGTGAAAGACCGATGCCAGCAACATCAGGACGGCCACACCGGCAATCGAGGAGTGTAGGAGGATCTCGTTACGAGCCTCCGTTCGGGCTTCGGCTGTTCCCCCGAATACAGCGTATGTTCCAACGGGCATTTCGGTCTTGGCGACCTTCTCTTTGATCTCGGCGACGAATCCCGCCACGTCGCGGCCTTCCACGTTGCAGGTCACTCCCTGACGCCGCCTCGCCCCATCGTGCAGGATCATGTAGCGGCCGGTCCTTGGCGTGAAGTCAACAAGTTCGCTGAGTGGGACGTAAAGGCCGTCCCGGCTGCGCAGCATCGTCGCGCCGATCATCTCGGGCTCTTGTCGATATTCAGGCGCAAGAATGACCGCGATATCGAAGACTTTGCTGCCTTCATAAGTCTGGGCGACGGTCGTGCCTTGGTACGCCGTCTGCATCGCTGAGAGCACTTCGACGGGTTGGAAACCGAATTCTCTGAGGCGGTCGCGGCGGAGTCGGGCGGCCACTTGCGGAGCGCCGGGAGGCGAGGCGACGCGAACGTCCACGGCTCCTTGAGTGCCGGCAATCATCCTGGCGATCTCTTCCGCCGTGGCGTCCAGCGCATCCAAATCTTCGCCATAGAGGCTCACAACGACAGCGGATGTCTCGCCACTGATGGTCTCTCCGATGCGGTCCTCCAAGAAGGTAACGGCTTCTGAACTGAGGCCGGGGTATGATTCGAGGAGATCGCGAATCTGCTCCTGCACGTGTCCTTGGTCTTCGCCGGACACGTCGGGTTTCAGTTCGACATGGAGTTCGCTGCGGTGTGGACCCCAGGGATCTTCGCCCAGTTCCGCCCTACCGGCTTGGTGTACGACGGTCGCGATCACCGGTTCACCGTCGATCTTCACATCCTCCAAAAGGCCCTTTGAGATGCCTTGCCCAAGCCGCATCATCTCCGGAAGCGATGTGCCTGGCACGGCTGAGGCCGCAACTACGAAATGGCCTTCGCGAAAGGCGGGCAGGAACTCGCCGCCGAACGTGCCCACCAAACCGAGAGACCCCAGGCAGACCGCCGCCCCTCCGATCATGACGGTACGTGGATGACGCATGATGTGCAGCATCATGCGTTGGTAGGCGTCTTTGAGAAGCTGAATGGGCCTGTGCTCGACGAAGGAGTTGGCAGCCTTCGGGAGCAGGATCAAAGAGAGGGCCGGCGTCACCGTCAGTGCCACGCCCAAAGAAGCCAGGATGGCCAGGATGTAGGCCAAGCCGAGGGGGGCGAACATCTTACCCTGCAAGCCGGAGAGTGTGAGAACGGGCACGAAGACCATGACGACGACAAACGTGGCGTAGACAACGGCCTGTCGAACCTCCA
>CAZTAR010000395.1:0-4404 GCA_964611695.1 uncultured Planctomycetaceae bacterium
CATCGATCAATGGCTCGCCGAGGTCAACTTGGGTCGAGGAAGCCTTGCGTTTCATCGCGAGCAAGCGGCGAACGAGTGTATAGCCGTTGGAGTGAATGCCGTTGGAAGCCAGCCCCAGTACCACATCGCCGGGCGCCACCCACTTCCATCGACGAGCTTCTTTCGCTCGACGACGCCAACGCAGAAACCGGCAAGGTCCACGTGTCCTCTGGCATACAATTCGGGCATCTCGGCCGTCTCACCGCCGAGCAAGGCGCACTCAGCCATGGCGCAGCCGCGGGAGATTCCGTCGACGATCTCCGCGATTTGCACCGGCTCCAGCTTGTGACAGGCGACGTAGTCGAGAAAGAAAAGCAATTCAGCGCCGGTGGTAAGGACGTCGTTGACGCTCATGGCAACAAGGTCGATGCCCACGTCATCCAGACGATTCGCCTCCAACGCCAGCAGCAGCTTCGAGCCGACGCCATCGGTGCCGGAGACCAATACAGGATCGCGATAGTTTCGCCTCAACAACTTTTCACGGTAGTCCAGACTGAACAGCCCGGCGAAGGCGTTGGCTGTAGAGAGCACGCGCGGCGAGTAGGTCCGGCGTAACGAGTGCTGAATCCGCTCGACCATCTCGTCGTTCGCCGCGATGTCCACACCTGCGGCCTTGTAGGTCAGTTCCTGATTCTCCGGTGTCTTCCGTCGTGCCATCGTCTTATCGGTCCCTGGTGCTCGCAACGCATGTGGGTGCCCCTGGCAACTTGTCCGCCAGTGTAACCACCGAAGCCGCACTGGCAGACAAGCTGCCAGTGGCACCCATCTGCGGGCTCCATCCTCGTCAGTCCCACCGCAGTTCTGCCAAACTAACGTCCAGCCGTGCCGCTGTCGACAGATCGGCCCTTGGAATTACCGGGCGTACCCGCCTGGGCGCTGGGGGGTACTCCCCAAGTTCATCACATCACCTTCAGATCGACGTGAAGCCGCCCCTGTGAGGCATCGATATGAGTGAGGGGAAGAAGATTATCGCGGATCGCCACCCCAGGAATGAGGAACAATCGTGACCAAACAAAATGAGGCGTTGCAGGTGCTCGAAACGTGTCGGCGAAAACTGGCCGATCGATTGTCCGATCTTGTGCTGACCCACCGCGAACCCTTGCTCGAGTCGTCCTGCGAGGATGGCTCACCGTTCCAGTGCAGTGCCGAACTCAATCATACCGCGCAAGGCCTCGTCCGGCTCGCCCACGCCATCACTGCCTTGGAAAGCGAGCAGCCGACCGCCACGAAAGACCGACCCGCCGATTCCCGCAAAGTGGCGGAGACGCGCGACACCATCTTCGATAAGTTCTCAGGCCTCATCTCCAAGGGCAGACTGGAAGAGGCTTCACACGAGTTGAGCCGGGTGATTCGCATGCCGCTGGATCGGGCAAGTACGGCCACGCGATTCTACGCTCGAACCGTCCAGGCCCACCCCGAGATCGCCAACGATCTCGATCAACTCTGCAATCAGGTGAGAACATCACCCACTTCGCAGTGCATGCGCCTCCTCGTGACGACCTTCGGCCTCCAGGCCGTCGAATCGCAGATGACGATCCAAGCACTCAGGGAGCAAGCCGAAGCACCGAATGCCCCCTGATATAACCGCCACGCCTTCGACAACAAACACAGAACATAGTATCCGACCCCGAATATGTTTAGCCTGGGGGGCATGGGTTTGCGAAGCCGCGTTGAGCGGCGGCGCTGACCTGTGAGAATCCCAACGTATTTCCACGGGTAACGAGCGGGACACCCTGGGGGGCGTCCCGCTCGTTACCCATGCCACCCTATCTGGACGCAATGACCGCCGCCAACAGGTTTTTCCACCAGTCCGCGGCGGGTTATCATACCGCGCGAATGCCGGAATTGTTTCCAAACCTTACGACACTCCTCCTCTGCGGCCTGATCATGGCCGGCGCGCAGTTGATCTATGCAACAGTCGGATTCGGCGCGGGTCTTTTTGCGATCGCCTTATTCGCACTGATTCTGCCTGATCTTGCCCCGGCGGTGGCGATGCTGCTCGTGCTGACTTTTGTGACGGAAGTCTGGGTGCTGGCGGGCCATTGGCGAAAGGCGAAGCTCTGGCTGCTGGTCGGCTTGCTCCCGACAGCGATCATCGGCATGTGGTTCGGGACCGAGATCCTGGCCGGCGGTAGCGTGGGGTGGCTCAAACGTTTGCTCGGGCTGGTCGTGTTGGCGTCTGGGCTGTGGTTTCTTTTCGGCGAGCGCCGGAGTGTCGTCAGCATCGGTACGACAGACACGCCGAACACCGGCGACTCGAAACAGCCGTGGCATCGCGGGACGAAGTGGCTGAGCCTCCCTGCGGGACTCCTCTCCGGCGTGTTGGGTGGGCTGTTCGGGACCGGCGGCCCGCCCGTGATCATCTTCCTTCGGGCATACAAGCTGGACAAAGGGGCATTTCGATCGACAATCCTCTGGTTCTTCTTGATGATGAGCTTCGTCCGAACAGGGACCTATCTTCATTCGGGACTGCTGACGTGGAATGAGATCGTCGCTGCCGGATGGCTGTTACCCCCCTCTTTTGCGGGGACGCTACTGGGCATGGCGGCGCACCGGAAACTCTCCGAAAAACACTTCGGCGTCGTGGTCGCGACGCTACTCATGTTGCTGGGGGCACTGCTGATCGTCGGGCTTGGAAGCTGAAGGCTATGCCATGGGTCATCTATCGTGCAGGTTGTCGCGAGATTATCCGTGCGATCGATGGCCAAGTCCGTGTCACCGAATAGTTTGGCCGCCAGCGTTTCCGCGACGACTGCCTCTCCTTTCGGGCTGTAGTGCACCTTGTTAAACAAGGCGTCGATGCCGGTGGACCGTGCCGCTTTGGCGAGTGCCGGGGCCACATCCCACACAGGAACCTGCGCCGCGCGCAGGTGCTTCAACATCGGCTCCCAATACGGCGGCTTGTCGTCCAGTAGTTCCGACAACGCAAGCCGATCCGGGAAGAGCAGCACGACTGCTTGTTCAGCCCCGTCGGCAATGGCTCTCGCACGAAACGTCTTGAGTATCTCGAACGAGACCTTAAATGGCTCGCTCTCCGTATCTTGATAGTAGTCGCTCGTGCGTCTTCCGCCGTTCTCGTAAGCGGCATAGCCGAGGCGGCCAAATGACGACCAGAACAACGGCGACTCGCGATACGCCAACGGAGCACGACGGACCCAATAGTCTGTCTCGTTTAGCGTGTCGAGCAGCCGGCCGGATTCAACCATCTCCCGCCATTGTTCGACGGACTTCGCCGGATTCGGCACGAGGCGGAGCTTGTCCGTGTCATCCAATCTAAAACGCGGTTTGACGAATGCGAGACCGGCATCATGGTTATACGCCGGACGGTACGCGGTCACATTCCGCTGCACGTTCTCAACCATCATCCCAATGAGAACAATGTTCGGCTTGAACGCCTTGCCGTCGCGAAGATAACGAAGATAGGCCTGGTCGGTGCCGTACGCGCCGAAGCCGAAGTTCAGCACCTCCAGGTTCGGTCGCGATTGTTCCAACAGACGTGTCCACATCTCATTGTTGGACACTTCGTAGCTGAACGTGAACGAATCACCAAACGCGCCGATCCGAGTGACGCCCCGCGGCGCGTCATGGGCATACTCGCGATTCGCGCGGATGCCTGCCGAATTCGCGATGAAGCATCCGTCGTCACGGCGGCCGTTGGGGTAGGCGCACCAGCCGAGGTCCGCGTCGAACCCGCCGTAGGCGCCGAAGTCGCCTTCGAGCGAACGGCGTTGCTTATCATTGAAGGTCAGCGAATAGGGTGGCAAAGGCCACTTACCAAACCGGCCGCCCCGGCAGAGGGTAAGGCCGACGACAACATCCAGGGCGACGAAGGCAATCAACATCACCGCGAGACCGGCCAGGACACGCCTGCGCGAAGATCGTAAACGGGAGTTCATCGGGAGGTCGGGACTCGCGGGATGCTTGAGGGGGCTCTCATGCTCATCAGCCATGTAGACTCAATCGTCGTCGGGCTCGTTCGTCATGAATTGGGAGGCAGAATCTAGTTGGCCGAGCGCCTCTCTTTGAGACGCTGTCTGGTATGGGCAAGGAGCCCGCCAGCATCACGAATAGCCAGAATCTCCACTGGCAGTGTTGGGAAGGCGAATGACTGATTGCCGATTCTGATCGTGGCCCCCTCCACATCTAATTCCACGGCATCGCCGTCCTTGAAGGCCGCGATCGCGTCAGGGCATTCGATCAGGAGCAGACCCTGGTTGATCGCCGCACGGTAAAATATCCGCGCGAAGCTCTTCGCAACGACCGCCGCCACGCCAACCGACCGCAAACCCAGGGCCGGTTGTTCGCGCGAGCTGCCGCAGCCGAAGTTCTTGCCCGCGAGGATCACGTCGCCGGCCTGCACGCCGG
>CAZTAR010000396.1:0-4370 GCA_964611695.1 uncultured Planctomycetaceae bacterium
CGCACAGATCGCAGCCCTTTTCTACCCCCACCTGGTGAGAAATGCGGGCTAGGGGCTGGCTAGGGGTTTTGCTTGGTGAAACGGCTGCCGTGGCTAGTCGGCTTGAGTCGCTTGGTGCCGCCGCCGTGGCCCCAGAATGCAATCCGGGGACATCAAGAAGAGTCAATGAAATCAGGGGTTCTGGCACATCCTGGCGGTGCAGGTCGTCTCGTGACGGAGACGAAAAGGAACTGGGAGCGCAGGGGCTCGAACCCTGGACCCACGGCTTAAAAGGCCGTTGCTCTACCGACTGAGCTACGCTCCCCTGGTTCTGTAAGGCACGGTTAGAGTAGGCCTTGCGACCTCGGGCGTCAAGGCCAAGCTCGCCTAAGAGGGCGAGCCGGCAGCACAACTGGACTGGGCGGAGGCTGCCGGCCGGGGTGAACCGGCACGCAGCACAACACGAGGAAAGAAAAGGGGACACAAAAACAGGGGATAAGTCCGTTAGTAGATGCTAATCGAACTTATCCCCGTTTTCTCAGAGCGGCCCTCGGCCGTATCCCGTTCGCCTGCTCATCTCCGTTTTCCTTCTGTTTTCACTTTCACTTCAATGGACGACGGCAGCAACATCAACTTGCAGCGACCGCCAGGCTTCCGCTTACGCACGCCGCCGCTTCAGCAGCATCACCCCGCCAATGGCCAAGAGCGAGAGGGTGGCAGGTTCGGGGACTGTCTCGAATCGGTAGCTACTGGTGATGTCCATGCCTGGGGTGAATATGAACAAATCCGGATTCTGCGAACTGATCGAATCCGCCGTGAACGTCGGCGCGTTGAATCCGAAGTCGTTCTGCAACGTCACGACATTTGTAATCGTTTCCAAACCTCCGAAGTCGAGATCGGAAAACGAGAATCCCAAGCCGGTCCCCGATGAGGTTCCGCCGCTGGGGTTGCTATTGACCAGACGGATGGTCAACGTATCCGGACCGAAGTCGATCGTCGTCGTCAATGTGTGGGCTCCGCCTGCATAGAGCGTCACGAGGGTCTTGTCGATCCCTGGATCGATGACCGACGGAATAAGGTTCGGAACCGTCACGCAACTGGTACCGTTGTTATTGAAGCATCCGTCAATCGAGTCGCCGACCAGGTCTGCTCGAGCCGTGCCCGGGAGGACCAGGAAGACAGTACAAGCAGCAAGAGTCAAAAACGCGGCGCCGCTAAACAACCGATTCAATCTTCTTTTCCTTTGACTGAATTGGGGTTGATACATTGGGTTCTGTTCCTTTTGATGAGGACTTACCGGCATGTCGCTCCGGCAACGCGGACCGTCACACGACAGCCCTCTTCTAACTTCACTCCCCGTTCAGCCCCTGGACCCGCGGCCCGGTGAATCGATGAGTGAAGTGCCATGTGAAAAACGCGGGAAAAAGGGGATAAGTAGGAGTGTCGGGAAGCGATGAGCTGCCCTATCCTCATGGCTCCTATCCCCGTTCTCTCTTGTGTTACTACGCCAAGCTACTGCCCGGCATGTGATCAGCGCCGCCGACGTATTGCAAGCAGGCCGCCGAGGGCGAAGAGCGCGACTGTCGCCGGTTCGGGTACGAAAGCCACATCGACCAGCACGGATTGCCCGGCATAGAAAGCCGAACCACCGAAATCGATGAAGATATTGTCGGCATCGTAGGTGATGTCGGAAGGATTGACACCCCCGCCGCCAACCGTGGATCCAACGAGCGTAACGCTCGAAATGTCCGGGATGGAGTTGTCCGTATCCAGGAGATGAATGCCGTTGAAGCCTCCGGCAAAATCGGTGAAGCCAACGCCACCGCTGAGAATCCCGGTGAGCCGAATGGACGTATCAGAGATGTCAACCGCCCACGCATCGGGCCCGGTCCCGAAAGAGGCATCCTCCACAAAGGCACCCACCGGCATGACGGTAGACTCAAATGTTATGTCAGGCGGCCCAACGGGAAACCCACTGGTCCACACGTCATAGTTCACTGTTAAGTCATCGCCCAGGAAACCTGCCTGTGCGACTCCTGCTGTCCCCAACATGAACACCGTCGCGGCTAAAACTGCTAGTACTCTTCCTCTCATTTCGATCTTCCTCATATAGGGGGCTCTTATTGCGAAACATCCCTGAAACTTGCTCACTAGATGCGAGAAAGCTCTACGTTAACACTGCAGACCTACAACAAGTCGGCCCGCCGCAGAATGTGATGGTTCTACATCTCGGCCCGTTGGTTGGGACTATAGCGCTGGGCAACCATGCAGAACGAAGAAAGATCTCAGTTTCTCTAAAAACTCCTAAAATGGCCCAGGGTGTTTCTGAAGTGGCACCATCATGGTTTTTCAACTTGGCATTTACCAGTTAGCACCACACTGGGATTCTGCCAGACGTGCAGGCACGACTTGACGGATAATGAGAGCGGCTTGTGTCGTGAGCGTGAAACGGTTGTTCCAAAGTGGGACCCGTGACGTGGCTGCGCCAACAACCGTCCAGGCCACTGATGAGATCGCGCTGGAGCAAAGAGAATAAGGCGGCTAGAGCATCTTAGGCATGAGATGGCATCCACCGAGGTGATGATCAGAGCCGCGCGCGTTAGCAAGCGGTTAGCATTCGACCTTGTGGGAGGCAAGCAAACTGGTGATCCCCGTCGGCCACGGGGGGCCGACGCTACAACGGAGCATGCACTCTCAACGCTAAAATGCTCTAAACCCGAAGACGATCCAATCCCAGGCGTGATGTCACAGGGAGACGCCGAACCAGTCCGGCTTCAGGTAGTACGCGAGGTGCAGGATGCCGAGCGTGTAGAGACCGGCCATGATGTCGTCAAGCACGACGCCCCACCCGCCGGGAAGACGCCGCTCGATCCATGTCGCGGGCCATACCTTGACGATGTCGATTCCGCGTTCGATGAAGAACGCGGCGACAACAACTTGCCAGGTGAGCGGAAGCCCAATCACCGCCACGAGGTAGCCGGGAATCTCGTCAATCACGTTTCGCTTGCTGTCCTTCTCGTTCAGGATGCGATCCGTCCGGTCGGCCACCCAGATCGACACCAACGTGAAGGCGAGTGTGAAGAGCCCGAAATGTAACCACCCCAACTCACAAAACTTGATCAGCAGGATGTGTAGCGGGATGCCAACCACCGCCACGGACACCGTGCCAGAGGCAAAGGGAACAAAACCCACGTATGCAAGTGAGCCGACAAACAGCATCAGGTGCTGAGACAGAGTCCGTGGTTTGCCGTGGGAGGGTGTGTCTTTTTGTGTCATGCGTTGGAACATGTCTGTAAGAGGCCGATCTGTCAAGTTGCCTGGGTGAGCGGTAATCGACGTCCGGCACGATGGCTGTGCTGGTGCGAAAAAGATTCTCGCACCAGCGATCATGTGGTGACGGTCAGCAAACTGGTCATCCCCGTCGGCTACAGGGGGCCGACGCTACAGGCCCAGACGCCGTGAGAGAAGAACGCCGTAACGATCCAAGGTCTTCTGCTCAACTCCCTTCAGGTCGGTCCAGATGCCAAGATCGAGGGCCGACCGGCATGTGCACGTCGCCGGTTCCGCCGTCGCCAATGCACGCAGCGCCGCCTTGATCAACGATACGGAGTTCGCCGTGGCATGCTGCACGTTGTCCATAATCTCCTGGAGCAAAGCCTGCTTGTCCTTCGTCGCATCGTGCGGCCGCCAGCAATCATAGTCTGTGGGTAAGGCGATCAGCGCGTAACACATCTCCGCCTCGCGGGCCAACCTTGCCTCAGGCATGCACGTCATGCCGATCAGATCGCCACCCCACGAGCGGTGCATCCGACTCTCGGCCACGGTCGAGAACGCCGGCCCTTCCATGCAAACGTATGTGCTTCCGTCATGTACGGTGGTTGCCACGGATTCACCTGCAGAGAGCAGGGCCTTGCGCAAACAGGGACAGAACGGTTCGGCAAACTCCACATGAACCACAATCCCCGACTCATCGAAGAAGGTGCCCGTGCGCTGGGTTGTTTTGTCGATGACCTGGTCGGGAACAACGAGGTCGCGAGGGCGGAGTCGCTCACGAAGGCTGCCCGTGGCGCCGCTCGCGATGATGTCCGTCACACCGAGGCTCTTCAGGGCATAGATATTCGCCCGATAAGGGACGGCTGTTGGGCAGAACGAGTGACTTGGCCCGTGCCTGGGGAGGAACGCGATTTCCACATTCTCCCATCGGGCCCGGACGACCGCGGCGCTCGGCTTGCCGAAAGGCGTTTCGACTTCGTGTGATTCGCCGACAACCTCCTTCGCCAACGCTTGTCCCAGACCGGTCCCTCCGATCAAGCCGATAATCTTCTCACCCATTGTGCTTCCTTTGTGCGCCGGGATAAACCGGCAAGGTGTAGTGAATGAAAGAGTCATAC
>CAZTAR010000397.1:0-4369 GCA_964611695.1 uncultured Planctomycetaceae bacterium
CACAACGCTCGATACACTAACCCTGGAGCAACGGGCTTTCATCCCCATCTGATCCTAGACGCACTGTTCTTCACGGCTGCACCGCACCTTATTCTGACAACTATCTCGGGCGAAATTTCACCGGCAAAAGTGAAATTTGCCGGTATTTGCCGGAATTTGGGTCATAGCTATTAGAGAAGTTAATGATTGAGTGTGGCACCGGCGTCTCGCCGGTGGAAGCAAGGAGGCCGAGTGCCGTTGCCTCACCGGCGAGACGCCGGTGCCACATATCAACGTGAAACGCTATAGCTATCAGCTGTCAGTTGTCACCACACGGGTGCCACTGGCGGCTTGCCCTCCAGTGCGTACTCTGCGTCCTGGACGCACCGGTTGCCTGTCTTGTAGTCGTGCTCCGCGCTCCGCGAGAAAAGAGCCACGGAGGATGCCACTGGCAGCAGGGTGGCATGGGTCAACTTGTTGACCCGTGTTTGAAGAATCGGGCGTGTTTTTCAAGGAGGGGTGGCCAAACTCTTCAGACTTCGGACCGTAAAACCGTTCTATAACTCTCCCTGCTAAACGCCCTCGCAGGGCATACGTTAAGCCACCAAGCCTATCGACCACAAGCAACCTCTGACCGATTAAACCAACTGGTTCTGCTTGTCGCCAGGCTGCCTGTGCTATGTCATCCTCTGCAACTTCGACGAATTCCGGGGTTACGACTTCGAGGCCCAGTTCGTCTGTGTCAAGGGCCAAGTAGCATGTCCACAAAGCCTTGAATGTCTTTGCCATCAAGGCTTGCATCTTCATTCTGGTCGAACAAGCACACCCACATGGGATCAGGACTTTCGGCCAGCAGTTGGCCGACGAACAGGCCGACATCGGAGTACTCCGGTTCGCACTCGTCTGGCAGGTTGTTGCTGTTGCAGTCCGCGCTTTGTCCACAACCTGGCAGATCACAAGGTCCGTCGGTTTCGCCGCAACTGATGTCGCACGCGTCTAGAATGCCGTTGCCATTGCAGTCAAACAGCTCCGGACGCTGATGCAGTAGTACCGTGACGCTTTCGTTGCTCCAGTTCGCCACGGCCAGATCGGGTGCCAGGTTGCCGTTCAGGTCGCCGATCGCAACGGACTGAGGCCCGTCGCCTCCGGCGTAGTGTACTGCTGCGGCAAAGGTCCCGTCGCCCACCCCCAACAGCACCGAAATGTTGTCGCTCACCACGTTCGCCACAGCGAGGTCGGGCACCAGGTCGCCGTTCAGGTCACCAATCGCAACGGAGAGAGGCCACTTGCCGGTCGGGTAATTCACTGCGGCGGCAAAGGTTCCGTTGCCGACACCCAACAAGACCGAGATGGTGTCGTCAGATATGTTCGCCACAGCGAGGTCGGGCACCAGGTCGCCGTCCAGGTCTCCGATGGCGATGGACATAGGTACGTTGCCGATACCGTAATTTACTGCAGTGGCAAAAGTCCCGTTTCCGAAACCCATCAGTACCGAAATGTTGTCGCTGGACGCGTTCACCACGGCGAGGTCGGGCACCAGGTCGCCGTCCAGGTCACCGATCGCAACGGATTGAGGTCCGTCGCCGGCTGCGTAGTGTACTGCGGATGCAAACACCCCACCGCCGACCCCCAACAGCACCGAAACGTCGTCGCTCACCACGTTCGCCACAGCGAGGTCGGGTACTTGGTCGCCATTCAGGTCACCGATCGCAACGGAGTTAGGGTTGTCGCCGGCGGCGTAGTGCATCGCGGCTGCAAAGGTCCCGTCGCCGACGCCCAACAGCACCGAAACATCGTCGATTACGTAGTTCGCTACGACGAGGTCGGGCGCCTGGTCGCCGTTTAGGTCACCGATCGCAACGGAGTGAGGGCGGTTGCCGGCGGGGTAGTTCACTGCAGCGGCAAAAGTCCCGTCGCTGACTCCCAACAACACCGAAATGTTGTTGTTGCTGCTGTTCGCCACGGCGAGGTCGGGTGCCTGGTCGCCGTTCAGGTCGCCGATCGCAACAGAGGAAGGCTCGCCGCCGGCGGGGTAGGGCGTTGAGGCTGCAAAGGTCCCGTCGCCGTCGCCCAACAGTACCAAAATGTTGTCGTTACCCGCGAGCGCCACGGCGAGGTCGGCCGCCTGGTCACCGTCCAGGTCAACGATGGCAACGGAGGAAGGGGCGTGGCCGGCGGCGAGGTTCACTGTGGCTGCAAAGGTCCCATCGCCGACCCCAAACAGCACAGAAACGTTGAAGCTGTTCAAGTTTGCCACGGCGAGGTCGGGCACTTGGTCGCCGTTCAGGTCACCGATCGCTACAGAGGAAGGCTCCTCGTCGGTTGTGTATTGCACTGCTGCGGAAAAGGTTCCGTCACCGACTCCCTGTAGAACCGAAATGTTGTTGCTGCTGCTGTTCGTTACGGCGAGGTCAGGCACCTGGTCGTCGTCCAAGTCACCGATCGCAACAGAGGAGGGCTCGTCGCCGGTGGTGTATTGCACTTCGGCGGCAAAGGTCCCGTCACCGACTCCCAGCAGCACCGAAATGTTGTCGCTGCTACTGTTCGCCATAATGAGGTCGGGAACTTGGTCGCTGTTCAGGTCGCCGATCACGATGAAGGACGGCTCGCCGCCAGTGGGGTAATTTACTGCTGCGGCGAAGGTCCCGTCGCCGAGGCCAAACAGCACCGAAATGTTGTTACCCGCGGTCGCCACGGCGAGGTCGGGCGTCTGGTCGCCGTCCAGGTCACCGATTGCAACGGAGACTGGCGCGAAGCCGGCGGGGTAATTCACTGCTGCGGCAAAGGTCCCATCGCCGAACCCCAACAGGACTGAAATTTTGTCGGTGAACCGGTTGGCCACGGCGATGTCGGGCACTAGGTCGCCGTCCAGGTCGCCGATCGCAACGGAGCGAGGCTCGTTACCGGTGGTGTAATTCACTGCTGCGGCAAAGGCTCCTTGTCCGGTCCCCAACAGCACCGAAATGTTTTCACCGAACCAGTTCGCCACAGCGAGGTCGGGCACCTGATCACCGTTCAAGTCGCCGATCGCAACGGAGCCAGGAGAGATGCCGGCGGTGTATTCTGCCCTGTGGAACAGCGGATGGTCTCCCATCGCCGCGCCCGGCCAGAGAAGTCCTAGCGACAAAGACATGCCCAAATGAAACCGAAAACAACGAGTGACCATCTTGATTCCACCTCTGGTGCAAGCACCAAACAACCCAATCATTCAGTCATCAACTAGCCTTACGATATCAGGCGGCGTAGGCCGCCCCTGAAAGCGCAGTGTGAGCGCAGTTCCTCGCGTGGTTGTGTCCGCGTTTTTTCTTCTTTGCAGCCTCCGGAGGCTGGTTCGGGCACCCATGTCGCCGTGCTACGGTGGTGCCTGAGAAAGCAATCATGTCGAGATTCAGGCGTGCGGTTGGGAGGACGGTGGAGCCGGTGTTATGCGTTGGTTTTTTTCATGGCTCCGCCTAATTGGAAGGTATGGTATTGTTGCGGGTAATGACGTCCTCGTTGCTGCGCGCGATCCTTCTGTTTCGCAGTTTTTCACTACCCATAATATATGCCTCAAGACGCATAGAGTCCAGCACTTTCTCGGATTCTTTCTCACGGCGTATTCGAGAAATGATGATTGCGACTCAGGATACGCGCCGCGTGTCATGCCTTCACGGCCTGCGCAAGCGGGACGGGCAGGCATGGCCTCTCGACCGCCAACATGCTTACCCACGACTTCGTCGTGTGAAAGCATGGCATCCATCGTGTCGGATGCCTGGTCCGAGCCCCGAGCGCAAGCGAGCGGGTGTGAAGGCCTATGGTTTTCCTGCGAATACCCCGTGCTGGTGCTTGGGGCTCGGATCAGTTCTGCCTCAGATGTTATGGGCGTGTCAGTAAGGCCCCGTGAACGGTCAGCTCAAATGTTCTCGACAAGAAGCGTGCCTTTTGATCGCACGCCGCGAACGTGGAGGCGCAGTGCCTCCGCGACTTCCGCCGGGGCGCCGACTGATTCGAGTGTCACGTCTTCGTCAGTCTCGTCCGAGCCGAGGACGTCGATGTCGCCGGTGTTGACGATTCGGTCGACAATGCCCTGCCGCAGGCGAACGTCGTCCACGCGGATCAACTCCATTTGATCCGTCACGCGGGTGAGGATGCCTCGATATACGAAGAGCCTCTGCGTGGTCAGCCGATATCGCCGGCCGAACACCCAGAGCCACTCCCTGACAAAGATGGTGACGGCCGCCCCGGCGACGAGCAAGAGAAGCGTCTTGAAGAGCGTCGAATCCCCACCGGCCCAACGGTAGCTCGATATCAAACAGACCGTCGAGACAACAAGCCAGAGCAGCCAGAAACCCCAGAAGGATCGCCACGCGGGTCGGCCCTCCCACACCTGCTTTTCATGTTTCGGATCGCG
>CAZTAR010000398.1:0-4349 GCA_964611695.1 uncultured Planctomycetaceae bacterium
CCGCGCCTTGACACGAAAACGCTCATAGAAGCCGCGACCGTGAGGGAGCGGTGGGTGCGCAATACAGTGGGCCCTCTCGGCGTGTGATGACCGCTCCCTCACTGTCGCGGCTCTGATCGGTTGATCCCTCTGTCAGTGCGAAAGGTCCATGCGGAGTGCCCTACTTCAGCGTCGCCTGCGTCGCATGAGCATGAATGCGCCGAGGGCGAGGAGCGAGGCGGTGGTGGGTTCGGGCGTGATGGTGAATTCGATGTGGCCGTCGCCAGCGGCGAAGAGGCCAGTCGAGCCGTCAGCATCCACCTTCATCCTGTAGAGGAAGACGCACTCCTGGCCCGCTGGGATGAAGCCCTCGCCCGCGATTGTGAACGTTCCTGCCTTGGGACCCCCAAGAAAGGTGTCTTCCCACTCCCCTTGCGCGAAGTAGTTCGTGTGTGTTTCGACATCCGCAACGAGGATGGACAGGCTAACGGTCATGCCATACGCGGGCAGGTCGTAATCGTAGGAGGCTTCCACGGAGAAGGCGATGTCCGAGTCGGACGTGAAGTAGACTCTACCCGAGGATATGGCTCGAATCAGGTTGCCTCCAGCAGCGTCTTCCGCCTGTTGGGAGGCTTGGAAGCCGAAGCTGGCGAAGTCGAGGAGCCAGGAGATGTCGTACTCGGTTTGGGCGGTCGTGTTGCCAATGGCGGCGTAATGGGTGGTCTGGTAGGGATTACTTACGACCCTGGACATTGTTTCGTCATACTCCCCTGTGGCCGAATTATCCACGTATGTGAGCAGGCTCCACAAGGAGGCCATGAAATCGGCCCTTGCCGCGGAGGGAATGATGCCGGCGAAGAAGATCGCAGCTATTTGGAAGAGGATTGGGAGTTTGGTTCGCACGGTCGGGATCCCTCCAGCACTCGGCCCAGGCAGCCCTTGGGCTGCGCGCGAGCCTTCTGTAATTCTATGTGATCGGTCGCGAATTTTCAAGATGTCGGAGGGGTTCAGAGCCGTGCGCGTCAGCAAGTGATCAGCGTTCGATTGTGGAGAGCGCAAGCAAACCGGTCATCCCCGTCGGCCACGGGGGGGCGACGCTATGCTCAATCGGCATCCGGTTTGGAGGGGAACACTCCGGATGGATTGTGAATGCACTATGAGAGGAGTTTCTTCACCATTTTCACAAAAGGTTCGACCTCGACCGGCTTGCTGATGTATCCATCCGGCGGCGGAACCTGGCGTCTGGACGAGATGAACGACTTAAAGTCGTCGGAGATCCCGGTGATGATGATCACGGGAATTTTGGTGAACCGTTCGTCTTCCTTTAGCGTTCGGTAGACGGCGACTCCCGAGGTTTCCGGCATCGTGATGTCCAGCGCAACGAGATCCGGCAGAGACTTTTCGAGCGAGGCAATCGCCTGTGTCCCGTCGCTGGCGGTCTGATACGCATACCCGTGGTCATGCAAAACAGTCGTTAGAAAATCGCGTGCGTCTGGGTCATCATCCACAACGAGGACGGTTTTCGCGTTGTCAGTCATCGAACGCCTCCGTAAGCAATGGATATGAAGCTGCCGCCTCTGGTTCGATCGGCCGTTTCCGGGGCAGCGTTACCGTAAATACCGTTCCGACACCTGGCTCCGATTCTATCTCGATCGTTCCACCGTGCGCCCTGGCAATTCGGTCAGCAATAAAAAGGCCAAGGCCTGTCCCGGTTCCTTTCGAAGAGAAGAATAGCGTAAAGGCTCGATCGCAAGTCTCCCGATCCATTCCGATGCCGCTATCCTTGACCTCAAACCGCACGTGGCTGGGAGTGCCCTGGATCTGCATGTTGACCGCGTGTTCCGACTTGTGCAAGTCGAGTCGGCAGGCGTCCAGGGAGTTTTCGACCAGGTTCACCAAGAGTGATCGGACGGCTTGAGCGTCACCTTCGAACGTACCGGTCGTCGTATCGAGGACCTTGGTGAGTTGAATGTTCAATTCTTCCGCCCGCGACTCCATCAAGCCGAACACCTCTTCTCCAACCTCGGCGGCGGACAGCGGTTCCCAGTTGGGCACGCGATCCTTCGCATAGTAGAGAATGTCCGAGACCATGCTCCGGATTCGGGCGACGTTGCGTTGAACCGTTTCCCAGCCTTTGTCAACTCTTTCCTGGTTTTTATTTTTGAAACCGGTGTTTACCAGGTACATTCCGCCGGCCAAGCCGTTGAGCATGCCCTTGAGGCCGTGGGAGACAGAACCGACCAAGAGCCCCAGTGAGGTGAGTCGGTCTTCGAGTTCTCGAACCTGGGTGATGTCGGCGCTCATCTCCATCACGCCGGTGATCCGGCCATGCCCGTCACGAATAGGCGCGGTGGTCACCAATACGTTCATCGGCTTGCCGCTGAGCGATGTCACCACCTCTTCACGCGTGTGGAGTTTCCCGTCTTCGAAGGTTTCTTGGACGGGACAAAGGGTGCATGGCTCCTTACGGTGCTTGTAGGCATCGTAGCACTTGCGTCCCAGGCTTGTGCCAAACCCGTCTTGAAAAGCGCGATTGGCCTCGATGATATTCAACTCCGGATCCTGGATCGAGATATAGCAGGGAACCTCATCGAACAGAAGGTGGTAGCGTTGCTGGCTCCGTCGGAGTTGCCTCTGGAGGTTTTTGATCTGTGTGATGTCAGTGGCCATGTTAATCACGGCCGTAGTCGCGCCATCCGGGTCGTACATCGGCGTCGCTTCGGACAGGACCGTCACTTCGGTCCCGTCCCTGCGTCTGACAGTCCCTTCGTTTCGGTGATTATGTCCGTCCCAGAAAGCACGTTCGACCGGGCAGGTTTCGCACTTCTCGGCGCGGCCCTTGTATATCTGGTAGCAGAATCGTCCGTCAGGATCGCCAAAATCGTCGCGGAACCGCTGGTTGGCGTGGAGGATGCTGAAATCACGGCCCACAACGGTCAAATAGCAGGGCGCGGCATCGAAAAATGGAGATGGGTTGAGGGGCATCGCTACCTCCCCGTTCTTCACGGTTTGATCCAGTTGTCTACGCTTGTCTTCAACATGGTGATCAAATTCCGTTCCGTCTTGCCGGAGCTTATTTCGCGGCATTGATCTCCAGGATCTTGCGAGCTGTTCGCACGACTGTTTCCTCGCTCACCGGTTTATCCAGGAAGCCTTCGGGTTTACGCACGGATCGATTGTAGATGAGTTTTCGCAGCTCAGGCCTGCCGGTGATGACGCACACTTTCAAGTCACCGAGGTTCGGGTCTTTACGCAGCGCTTCAAAAACCTCGCCGACGTTCTTCCCGGGCATCTCCAGGTCGAGGGTGAGCAGGTCGGGTTTCTCGGCGCGAACGACCGACAGGGCTTCATCGCCGTTGACGGCGGGCACCACCGTTGCCCCATGATCCTCAAAGATCGCGGATAGGAAAGCCACCTGGTCGGGTTCGTCGTCAGCCACCACGATCTTGCGACCGGCAAACGGAGGTCCATCGGGTCTCATGGTATCCGCTCCTTCAGGTTCGGGGCCCACCAGTGCGGGCGCGGCGTCCGTGGAAACCGCCGTCGTCTCCGCACCCACCGCCACAGCCTCGGCTGGAACAACTTCTTTCTTGGCCGGCGCGACGACCTTCTTGGCTGGGACGACCACCTTCTCGTCGATGACCAAAGCGTTTGCCACGAGGTTCACCAACTGCGTGACCTTCATGTCCAGCTTGTAGTGCCGAATCACGTCAGTCAGCCCATCAACGCAATTGTGGCAAGATGTGACAACCACCTTCGCGCCGGTCGCCTTGAGTTGGTTCGCCTTGACAATCCCGGATTTGAGTCGCTGCGGTGTGTATTCCGCCATCGACATTGCCCCGCCGCCGCCTGTGCAGCAGTAGTTCTCGGCACGATTCGGATACATCTCCCGGAAATCGGTCGCGACAAGATTGAGAAGTTCTCGGGGCTCCTCGGTGAGACCGCAACTTCGGGCGTTGTTGCACGAATCGTGGAAGGTCATGGGCTCTGGGTTTTTCGTCTTGTCGACCTTGATGCGGCCTTCTTTGATGTATCGAAGCATCGTGATGACCGAGCTTTCCATCTCAATGGGCATGTCGAATTTGGCCCAGTTCGACCCTTCGCATCGGGTGGAACGATAGCCGTGTCCACATTCGGAAATGACGAGCTTCTTGCCGCGGAGTTCGATTGTTTTCTCGAAGAGCCGTCGTGAAACCGAGCCTCCCAGGTCGTCGTCGCCGGAGAAGAGGCCGAAGTTGGTCATGTCCCAACCTTCACTGGGCATTGTCCAACTCTCACCGGCGAAATGGAAAATTTTGGCGGCATCAGAGATGCTGCGCGGGTCGTACTTCACTTCGCGTGGGTTGATGGAATAGACGACGTTGCAGTCC
>CAZTAR010000399.1:0-4307 GCA_964611695.1 uncultured Planctomycetaceae bacterium
CGACGGGATCAACTACGGCCTGTTCTATAGCGACCGTATCTGGGATCGCGTGGTCAGCAAAGTGGATGCCGAGACGCGACGGCTTAAGGGGAAGGCGATCATGATTGGCGAATGCGGCCACGCGAGCCGTTCCGCCAAGGTCGGCATTCCGATGTTTTGCGGCGGCAAGGAGTCCTTGCCCGTGATCAACTGCATGGAATACGCGTACGACGCCTGGAAGGCCGGCAAGCTCAAACTCATCCGGGGCGCCATCAAGGAGCGGGTGACATACCACGATCCGTGCAACATCGCCCGAACGAAGTGGATCACCGAGCAGCCGCGTGAACTTCTCAAATACATCTGCGAAGACTACGTCGAGATGACGCCCAACCGCGAGGAAAATATTTGCTGTGGCGGCGGCGGCGGGACCGTCTCGATCGACGAGGTTCGCCCCTATCGCACGGGGCTTTCCGGGAAGGCCAAGGCGGAGCAGATTCGCGCCACGGGGGCCAAGTACTGTGTCGGCCCGTGTGCCAACTGCAAGAAACAACTGAAAGAGTTGGTGGAAGATCAGGAAGTCGATTGTGAGATCGTCGGGTTGCATGACCTGCTTTACAAGGCGATCGACTACTCGGAACTAAAACGGAAACAGCAGGGAGCCGCGTTCTGTGAACACGGTGAAGAGAGCCGTGTTCTGTGAACACGGTGTCCGGTAGTTCAACAACCACATCGGAGGCCGCGTCATCGTGAATGAGACAGTGGAATCAATACTCGAATTCGCACGGGGGCCTTTATTCCGGTTTACGTTCGCCGTGTTGGTTTTCGGTTTGGCGCGGCTGGTCCTACTGACCGTCTATGGCATCGTCCGGACCTACCTCCTGGCAGGCGATAAGCATCTGCTCTGGCCGATCATTCGGCAACGCACATGGTGGACGTTGTTTCCGTTCTCCCGGCTGAGCCGCGCGAGATCAGGCTATAGCATCCTCAGCTTTGTTTTCCACGTCGGGTTGATGGTCGTGCCGCTCTTTCTTTATGCCCACATTCATCTTTGGCAGCGTGGCCTCGGAATCTCATGGCCGGCACTGCCCGTGCTTGTCGCCGATATCCTGACAATCCTCACGATTGTCTCCGCCCTGGCATTGGTCGCGGCACGGGCTGCTTCGTCGTTGTCGCGCACTCTGAGCCGGGCGCAGGACTACACTCGGCCGTTGCTGCTGACGTTGGCGTTCGTGAGCGGCTTCTTAGCGTCTCATCCCACATGGTGTCCGACGAGTTACAGTGTCATGCTGTTGATTCACGTCCTCGCCGCTGAGACGATTTTCGTGCTGATTCCTTTTTCAAAGATCGCACATTGCGTTCTACTTCCGTTTTCTCAGCTTGTGTCGGACCTGGGCTGGCATTTCCCGGCGACCGCCGGGAAGGATGTCTGCAAGGCCCTCGGTAAGGAGTCCACACCGATATGAACGACGACAACAGCACCGCTGCAATCCTGACCGATACGACGCTCTGCACGGGCTGTGAAGCGTGTGTCGCCGCCTGCAAGAAGGAAAACGACCTCGGCAAGGATCAGATGCGACGGTGGAAGCGTAAAATCGACGACCTGTCGAGCACGCGATTCACGACGATCATCCGGCGACCGGGGGGGCATTCCGTCCGGCAACAATGCCGTCACTGCAAAGAGCCCGCGTGTGTTTCGGCTTGCCTGGTCGGCGCGTTGCAGAAGACCGACGAAGGCCCGGTGATCTACGATCGCGACAAGTGCATGGGGTGTCGCTATTGCATGATGGCATGCCCATACGGCATTCCTCGCTACGAATGGGACAAGCCTGTTCCCTACGTTCGGAAGTGTACCATGTGCTATCCGCGCATCCGCGAGGGCCGACAGCCCGCCTGCACAGAGGCCTGTCCGGAAGGCGCGACGATCTTCGGCACGCGGGCCGAACTGCTGGCCGTGGCGCACCGCCGCATCAAAGACAACCCCGGCAAGTATCAGAATCGTGTGTTCGGCGAGCACGAAGTGGGGGGGACCTCGGTTCTCTATATCTCGGATATTCCGTTGGGGTTCCTCGGATGGAAGCCTGACCTGGGTGACGAGCCGCTGCCGAAACTCACCTGGGCATCTCTCGCCAAGGTTCCGCCGGTTGTCGCGGGCATGGCCGTGGCGATGTCCGGGATCTACTTCATCATCGGGCGTCGGATGAAGTTCCAGGCCCAAGCCGCCCTTGAGCAAGAGATGGCCGCCGCTGCCGCCGCACAGTTAGAACGAGAACCCGAATCACCGCAGGCAAACCAAGCGTCAGAGAAGGTCGAGCCATCGGCTTCGGCGAAAGTCACGACGCCAGGCGAAGACAAGGCCGCGGGGGATGCGAAGCCATCGAGTAGTGCAGATCACGAGAATGAGTGAGCCCGATATGTCCTCAAAGTCCTTGAAGTCCTTTAGCCTTTTCAAGTCGATCCTCTGGGCGATCATTGGCGTTTGGGCCGTGGTAACGGTGGCGAGATTCGCCAACGGACTCGGCGCGACGACGGGTCTCAACGATTCCTCGCCGTGGGGCCTATGGATTGCATTTGACGTGATGGCCGGCGTCGCGCTTGCTGCCGGCGGGTTCGTCGTGGCGGCCACGGTGTACATCTTCGGTCTGGAGAAGTACCGGCCGTTCGTGAGGTCGGCGATTCTCACGGCCTTCTTGGGTTACCTCGCCGTCGCGATCGGCCTGCTCTACGACCTGGGATTGCCCTGGCACATCTGGCATCCCATTGTCAATCCGCAGCACCACTCCGTTCTGTTCGAAGTGGCGATGTGCGTCATGTTCTACCTCACGGTGCTCGCGTTGGAATTCAGTCCCGTGGTGTTGGAACATCCCTGGTTCGATAGGCCGATCCTGCAGAAAATTCACAAGATTATCAAGCGGCTTGTCATCCCGTTGGTAATAGCGGGAATCGTCCTATCGACGCTTCACCAGTCGTCACTTGGTTCGCTGTTCCTGATCCAACCGTTCCGCGTGCATCCCCTGTGGTATAGTCCGATCGTTTATGTGCTCTTCTTCATCTCGGCGATCGGCCTCGGTTTGATGATGGTCACACTCGAATCACTCGTGTCGGGATGGTTTTTCGGTCACAGGGTCCGGACGGAACTTCTCAGCGGACTCGGCAGGGGAGCATCGTTCGTTCTGTTTCTGTATGCCGCGATTCGTCTGGGCGATTTGCAGCGGCAGGGAAAACTGGGTCTCGTCTTCGACGGTTCCTGGCAGAGTTCTCTGTTCATTTTCGAGATGATGGTCAGCGCGATCGTGCCCGCGGTGCTTCTCTCCATTCGACGCGTGCGGACCAGCGTCGCGGGACTGGCTGCCTGTTCGATCCTCACAGTGCTGGGAATGATCGGGTATCGCTTCGATATCTGCGTGGTGGCCTTTGCCAGGCCCGACGGAGTGACCTATCTCCCCACCTGGATGGAATTGGCCGTGAGTGCGGGCGTCGTTGCCGGTGCGATGCTGGTATTCTTCTTCTTCGTAGAGCACCTGAAGGTCTACCAGGACGAGCCGGGCGATCATGCCGAGCCGTTTATCCCACCGAGCGATGACGTTGTCGGCATCCGTGAGCCCTTCCCCGCCCTGGTCGCATCGCCTCGAAGGTATTCTCTGATTGTTGTCATCACGGCGGCACTGACCGTCGGCTTCCTCCCGGCGGATGCAGTGTTCGGTCCGCAGCCGCGGGGACAACCTGTCTCGTCGGCTCGGATGGTTGATGCGGTCAAGGTCCAACTCGAAGGCGACTCGGGACGACTGTACTTGTTGCCAGGCGTCGGCATGCTCGACACGGTGCCGGCCGGTGCGGTACGCACCGATGTGAGCCTCATGCTGATCAACGGCAATCGCGACGACAGGTTGGTTCCCTTCAACCATCAGGGCCACATCGTTGGACTTGGCGGCGACACAGCGTGTGTTCAGTGTCATCATCAGAACTTGCCGTTCGACAAGAACACATCCTGTAGCGAGTGTCATCGCAACATGTACGATACGACGGACACGTTTAATCATGCGTTTCACATCAGCCGCCTGGGGAGCAACGATGCCTGTGTGAAGTGCCACGCGGGTGATCCCGCGAGGAAGACTCGGGAAACCGCCAAGGCCTGTCAGGTGTGTCATGCGGAGATGATTGTGTCGGGCTCGCGAATCCCACTCCCGGCCAAAGGGCTGACCGGGTTTGCTCCGGGATACATGGACGCCATGCACGGTCTGTGCATCAACTGCCACGAGAAGATGGCGAAGGCGCGCGACCTTCCGCACCTAGCCCGATGCGACACCTGCCACAGGCCGGAGACAGAACAT
>CAZTAR010000400.1:0-4288 GCA_964611695.1 uncultured Planctomycetaceae bacterium
CACAACGCTCGATACACTAACCCTGGAGCAACGGGCTTTCATCCCCATCTGATCGGTGCCGAGTTCGTGCTCACACCGATTGCGAACTGCGCTTGGCGCCGTTGACCCACGTCGCAAACGCATCCAGGTCCGCGAATTCGTGATCAGCCTCGTGTGTGCCGATGTCATGAATCCGGGTTGTTCGGTTGAGCCAGCCGCTTCGAATCTCCGCGGCCAACGCCCCGCCGATGTCGCTGTGCAACGAATCGCCGATGTGCATCACCCTGTCGCGACGCCAACCTGTTTGTTCCAAGGCAATATCGAAAATCTGGCGATCCGGCTTGTACGATCGGGCCAATTCCGACGTGAGCACCCCTTCTACGCAGAGATCGTGACGCGACAGCACCGACTCGGCGTCCGCCTGGTCCGCGTTCGACACGATAAAGACCGGATGCTCGAACCGCGACAGGAACTCAGCCGCTTCCGGTTGCAACGGCGCATTCCGCCAATACGCAACAAGCATCAGAGCGTACGGTTCCGGATCGACCGCCAACCCAAGATCGGCCATCGTCTCGACGAGCGTCCTCTGTTCCAATGCGAACAACGTCTCGAACGCATCGCCGTTGCATGACTCGGTCGCGCGGAGAAACCGTTCGCCCCAGACAATGCTCAACTCTCCCGGAGTCAGCGGCGCACCAGTATCGCGAACGACCGCAGCACACGTCTCTTCAACCGCCTCCCGATCACCCGACGTCAGTGTGCCGTACAGGTCCATGAAAACGCCGTCAAGTTCCATCCCTATCTCCAGATTCTGCCGGTCCGACTATACGACCTTCGCAGCCGTCAGCGCTTCCCGTCGACCGATGCAGGCAACGTGTGTTCCTCGTCGGCCACGGGGGGCCGACGCTACATGCCGGTTCGGGCGTGTTTCTCACTCGCGGTTATTCTACGACGGATTGCCCCCTCTCGAACAGACTACTTCCCCACGCAAAACCGCGAGAAGATCCTGCCGAGCAACGTCTCCGTGTCCTCCTGGCCGACCAGCGTTCCCAGCGCGTCCGCCGCCGTCCGCAACTCGAGTGCAACAAGGTCGGCATCCGCCAGACTCTCTCGACACGCTGCGGCCAATGCGATCGCGCGCGACATCGCCTCAATCGATCGATCCAACGCTGCCCGGTGCTCGGACATCAGTGCGATCGATGCGTCGTGGATATCCACGGGCCGATCGGAAACCGCGCGGCCGATCGCCGCCCTCAACACCTCACAACCCTCTCCCGTCTTCGCGCTCGTCGCGCAAACCACACTCCCAGAAGCAGTTCGCCACTTCGCAATGGTCCGTTCCCATTGAGGAGGCGGCACGAGATCACATTTATTCCCGACGAGAATCCGAGGAACATCGGGCATGGCAGTGCCGTCGCCACCGTCATCACATGACAGCCCGTGCCTGTACTGTGGCACCGGCGTCTCGCCGGCGGTCTCCGTGGTTAAACACGCAAGCCCAGGGCGACTATTCTCCAACGCACCACGGCATGCGAAGTCCGCACTATCGGACACATCCACGACCTGCAACACGACATCCGCACCTTCCGCCGCCCGTCGTCCCGCCGCCGCCGCCTCGGCATCCACACCCGTGGCGCCGCCACAAGAGCCCGGAATATCGATCAACAGGCACTCCGACGCCTCCAACTCCAGCGGCGCGGACAACACATCTCGGGTCGTTCCCGCCACTGCTGCGCAAATCGCGCGATCCAAACCGGTCAGCCGATTCAACAGTGCGGACTTCCCGACATTCGCGCGCCCCACCAACACCACGTGGGGAAGCTGCCCCCACCGTTCCGCCCGAACCCCCGCTGCCGAAGTCGCGGCCAAGGCGTCATGCACACGCACCAAGCGCGCGTGCAAATCGTCCGGCGAGATAAACTCGATCGGTTCATCCGCAAAATCCATCGCCCCCTCGACCAGCGACAGAAGTTCGGCCAGTTCTTCCCTGGCTCGCCCCGCAGTCTCGGAGAGCGCCCCGTGCAACAGTCGCTCCGCCGCCCGAAGCTGGTGGTCCGATCTGGCCGCGATCATCCCCGCGACACCGTGAACTTGCGACAGGTCCATTGCCCCCGACAGAAAAGCCCTCGCCGTAAACTCCCCCGGTTCCGCACTTCGCGCCCCAGCCGCCAGACATGATTCCATCACCTCCGCCAGAACACCGGACGCCCCGAGCGTGTGCAACTCCACGATGTCCTCTCGCGTGTAGCTGGCAGGCGATCGGAACACGTAGCACATGGCAGGCAACCGCCACGCTCCGACTGACACGTTTCCCTCAACACATCGGTTTTCGCGTACGTCGACCACCGCCTCGCCGGTTGCACACTCGAACAACTGGACAACGATCTCGACCGACTGACTGCCGCTCAACCGCACAATCCCACGAGGAGCGCTGCCCCGAGGCGAACTCACGGCCACAATCGTGTCATCGAGATTCATACGACCTCGCAATCGGTGTGGAGCTGAAGGATGAGAGGGGATTCTCGACCCAGCGATACCGATCAGAGCCGCGCGCGTCAGCAAGCGGTCAGCGTTCGATCTTGTTGGGTGCGAACAAACCGGCTATTCCCGTCGGCCACAGGGGGCCGAGGCTACCCTCAAGTGTTCGCGTGGCGATTCACTACGCAGGATCCTGCGACGCGGCTTCCTCCGCTTGTTTCCAGTGTTGGCGAGAGGAGTTCGATTCCGGAAGGGTGGCCGGCAGCCCGTGGGGCTCCGCCTTGCCGTGTTCGTTCACAGTGCAGAAGAGGAATGAGCCGGTCATGATCGTCAGCTGCTCATTCCGGGGATGCAACTTCCGACCCTCCACACGGACGCCGATCGTGGACTCTCCCACATAGTCGATCCGCCCGGTGAAACACAATACCTCGCCCACGCGGGCAGGCGAACGGATCGCCAGGCGTCGAATCGACATGAACGTCACACGCTTCGCCTCGTCGAAGCAGTTCACGGCCGTGATGTACGCAGTCTCGACCGACCACTCCACGCAACGCCCCCCGTACAGCGTCTCGTGATGGTTCAGGTCCTCACCCTTTACAACGTGCGTCGTGCTGATCTGCCGTTCCGAGTTGTTCTCTAAGGTCATTCCTATTCCACCGAGTAGCCCTTGACCAAGCTGTGGCACCGGCGTCTCGCCGGTGGTGCTTCGGCCAGAAACGGCTAGTATAACCCGTTCCCCCAGCCACGTCATCGCAGAGCGCGATACAGCGAAACCCACTGTTCAATGCCAACGGTTTCCGGCCGTGACCGGCTGTCGATGCCCGTTTCCTCCAGGGCAGTCAGACAACGCTCCTTGTCCTCCCGAGTCGCCGCCGTATGCCTGACACTCTTACGACGGTGGAGGAAGAAGGACTTGACCAGATCACTAAAACCGGACGCATCCTCGCCCGCGATCTCCCCGCCGGGCCTCCGCACCAAACACACCATCGCCGAATCCACACGGGGCACCGGCCAAAACGCCTGCCGTGGCACGAGGCAGACTCGCCTCGGCTCGGTCAACACCTGTGCAATGATGCTCACCGGACCATATGCCGCCGTGCCGACCGCCGCCAGAAATCGGTCCGCGACCTCCGCCTGCACCGTGAAGCACATTCGCTCAAAGGCCGATCCGTCCAGAAGGAGGTTCAGCACCAAAGGCGTAGCAATGTCATACGGCAGGTTCGCCACCAGCTTCAACGCGCCGCCGACCTCCGACCTCGCCTGATCAATCGCTTCTCGAACGACCGGGTTCACGGCCGACTTCCTCGCAAGCGCATCGAGCCGAAGGAGCGTCACATTTGTCTTGCCGGCCAATTGTTCCGTCGCCACTTCGAAAAGCCGCTTGTCGATCTCCACCGCCACCACCCGACCGGCTTGAGCCGACAGCAGGCCTGTCAGGCTACCGGTTCCGACTCCGACTTCCAGGATACAATCATCTTCACAGACTTGGGCCGCCTCCACCAGCTTCGTCATCAGATTCCGGTCGACCAGGAAGTGCTGGCCGTAACGCTTCCGTGGCGATCCACCCGCCGCCGCGAGCAACCCGCGAATCCGTGTCTGCGTCTGAAAAAGATGATCGCCTTGTTCACTCGACATCAGAGACTCCAATGAGGTCGATCGATTATAATGGCCCCAGCCAATTCCTGTGGCACGATTAAGGGTGAGCCAAGAGGGAATAGGGTGAAACCCATTGAGGAACATTGTAATATCCGATTAGGGGCCCATGTCTTATTGGACATGGGTCACCCAAGTGCCTGACAAAACCGTAGCGTCGGCCCCCCGTGGCCGACGA
>CAZTAR010000401.1:0-4288 GCA_964611695.1 uncultured Planctomycetaceae bacterium
CGGCCGGGGCGCGGCAGAGTCGTGAGGTCATGGAGAAGGTGCGGATGCACTGTAGTGCGCTCAAGATCTGGAACGAGACGCACGGCTATGCCTTCTACCGTGACACGTCGTTTCGGCAGTTGGAGGTTCGGCTGCCGGGCGGGGTGCGGATCATTGCGCTGCCGGCCAATTCGATGACGGCGCGGGGGGATACCGGCGCCGGCTGAACCTTCGCTTACTTCATCGCCTGGCTAAAGCGAAAGACCTCCGTCGGTTGGGCGACGCGGAGGTAATCATCCACCGACATGATGATGGAGTCGGTCAGGCTCCCGGCGTTGAAGGCGATTCGGTCATTCGCCACGATCGACTCGTCCACATACAAATCGAACTGGAGGATCGGCCTGCCGAACGGCGGCACGCAGCCGGGGACGAGGCCGGTGAGTGCCATGAGTTCATCTCGCGTGGCGAATCTCGCCCGGCGAACGGCGAACTTCCGCCGCATGGCTCCGCTGTCCAACTTCAAAGCGGCGCTCATCACAAAGAGCCGATTGACGTCGCCGGTCTGGATCAGCAAGGCTTTGCCGCCGATCTTCACACTCTCACCGCGAGCCTTGGCGGACTCCTCGGAGGTATAGGTCGGTTCGTGATGAACCGATCGGTACCGGATCGCGTGGCTGTCGAGCAGATCGGTGATGGCACTGTATACGGTGTTTTCCATGGCGTTTCAGATCTGCAGTTTATCGCAACGGGCCTTCGCGGAAAACCAAATGAAAACGCAAGAAGCGGTCGCTGACACAGTGGCGCCGGTTGGATGAGCGGATGGCGAGAATACGACGAGCCAGCTTTATTGAGGCTCGATCGTCATAGAGACTCAGTCGTGTGGGCCGAACGAGTGATCTGAACCGCCCGACTTCCTCGGAGTTGGCCGATGCGGCCGGCGAATTTATTCCGACCCTCGATGCGGAGAACGAAGTCTCGATCGACAAGCTTGTCGAGCTTGACGATATCGCCCGGGACGAGTGACACGAACTCCTCGACCGTGAGTTTGGTCTCGCCAAGATAGAGCCGAGACTCGAGGCATGCGCGTTGAATGTTGGAGGTGATGAGCCGAGTCTGATCCGCGTTGTCTTTGCCGCGCGAGTAGGCTGACCAGTTTTGCGTTGTGAGTCTTCCAATCACTGGCTCGATCACATTGAAAGGAATGCAGATACTCATTGTTCCGGCACGGGCGCCGATCTTGATCTCGAAGCCGAGCACGACAACCACTTCGTTAGGCGCGACGATCTGGACCAGATGGGGGTTGCTCTCCGTGCCGGACACCTTAAACGTGGCGGAGGCCAGATCGGACCACGCTTCGGCCAGATAGACCAGGGCGCGCTCGATGATACGGTTGATGAGTCGCATCTCGATGGAGGTGAGCGGCCGCTGTGGAATGAAAATTTCGGTGTTCGTCCCACCCAGGAGCCGGTCGATGATCGGATAGACGATCAGCGGGCTGAGTTCAAGGCAGAGCTGGCCTTCCAACGGTTCGGCAGTGAGTAGATTGAAACACGTGGGGCTCGGCAGCGAGTGGATAAATTCGCTGTAGGTCAACTGCTCGATGGTGGCGACACGGGTTTCGACGATTGTTCGGAGGAAGCTGGAAAGCGCCGCGCCGAAATTGCGGGCGAAACCCTCGTGGATCGACTGGAGCGCGCGCATCTGCTCCTTACTGACACGCTCGGGCCGCTTGAAGTCGTAGATGCTGACATCCTTGGGGTCCGGCCCGGTGAGTATCTGGCTTGGCGCGGGCGTTCCCGCCTCCTCGATATCGCCGGATGAGGCCGCGTTCAGTAGGGCGTCAACTTCGCTTTGGTCGAGAATGTCAGCCATGTGGAATTACAGCCGTTCCCTTTCGCCAGAGGATAGCGCAGATATTGCGCTTTCCAGTGCAGGTTTCTGTGGTCTTATCGGACAAGCCTGTTGACGGCCTTGAAGCTCACCGTCTGTGGGGCACAATGGGTGCTCCGGATTCGGCAATTGGCCGGCGAGACGTTTTTCTCAGGTTGCAAAAGAGAATAATCTCTCGCTTGAGGCTAATACAGCTTCGGATAATCGTGGATCATGCGGCATCCATCCGACTCTGAGATACGAGGAGATTAGGTATGTACCCGAACACCAGCGGAACCACAATCGTGCGAAAGCGAATCTCATTCCTCGCAGCTTTGGTGTTGAGCCTGGCAGCCATTATCGTGACAACTGTCCTAAGTGCTTCAGGCATAGCAGTTTACGCCTTGAGTGTCGTAGATCAGAAAACGGATGGAGTCGTCGGACTTGTCGAGACTGTGATTCACGGCCTTCCTGACCTCACCGAGGCATTGCCGCCCGCACTCGCGGATGCCCTGAACGACGAACGGAACCTCGCCTACGCTGCCAACCTGGATGTATCCGTCCGCCTGGTCGACTCCGAGAAATATGGCAGGCGCGCGAGGCGTGCCATCGTTGAGGTCGAGAATCTTGGAGACCGGGCGGTGACGCTAATGAGCATGCAGCTTGTCGGGCTTGACAAGGACGACGATCCAGTCATGGAACAGCCAACCTGGGCCGCAACGCCGATTCAGGTGGATGAAGGCGATTGGCGTGGGCCGCTGCTTCCGCATTCCACTCGGCGTTTCGCTGTCTGGTGCTACGGCGCGGAAGAGGCGGTCGAGATGACCCACGAGATTACCGAAATCCGCGTTTGGAACGAGAAATCCTCTCCGGAGTTACCACAACTCGCTCCTCAGCTGCCGGAAAAAGCGTCCGAGCCTGAGGACGTGAGCGTGTGACATCCAGAACCGAGATTCACTCGGCCCTTCGTGGTTCGTAGTCTTACCGGTTAGCCTGGAAGGTCACCTTGACGCCCGCCTTGACTGTTGCCGATGTGGCACCTACCCTCCCCAGATTATTCAAAGGGCTCCAGATCCGTGATATGGATCGTGGGAGCCCGTTTGGGTTCAAGAGCCTTTGCCCGTGGGAATCGGACTGTGCAAGAACGAGATAATCGACATCTGAACAGACGGGCTGTCACGCGTATCGAACTGATCGCCGCCTTGTGCATCGTCAGCATTGCGGTTTGGTTCATCCTGCCGAGTCGGTCAAGCCCTGAGATCGAGGCCCACCGCGTCCAGTGTCTGGCCAATCTCGAGCAGATTGGAAAGGCGATCGACAGCTACCTTCGCGATCACGGCAATACGTGGCCGCATGTGGCGAAGCTGCGAACCTTCAAAATGCATACCCCGCCTTGGCCGACGGTTCCGGAACTCCTGTCTTCATACGCTTCCGGACGGCCTGAGATCTTCCATTGCCCGGCGGACAATCGAACACTCTCTTCTGACAGCCCTCTGCTCAAGGATTATCCTGCGGAGACGACTTGGTTCGAGACAGAGGGTGTGAGTTACGAATGGATGTGGGGTGAAGGTTACGGCGGGAAGAAGGTTGGGGAGGACTTTGCTTCGTCGCCAGAGGGCCTTGGATTGGGTCGGGCGGATCAAGCACTATTGGCCGATTTTGAGCCGTTTCATTCTGGCGATGAAGGCGGTGCATTCAACACGCTCTACGCGGATATGCAGGCTCGGAGCGCTCGTTCCGACCGAAAGTAATCGCCTCCGCACGAATCTGGGTTGACTTGGAGTACGAACGTCATGACGACGGATGAAGTGAAGACGGTGGTCAAGAAGCATCGGCCGGCGGCGCTGGTCGGCGGCGGCGTGGGTGTGGTGCTTCTGGGCGCGTGCGTCGCCTATGTGATCCTCGGCACGCCGGAGAAACCCGATTTGCAGACCGCTTCCGCCTCAGAGGTGGTCGCCTACATTGCCGACAGTCGGGGGCTGGCGAAGCTTCCGCAGATCGAACAGCAGTCCTTTCTCGATCAATGGGAACGGGTGGTGTCCAAAGATGAAGCGAAGAAGGGCGACCTCCGGTCTTGCTTTCAGGAGATCAGCGATGACGACCGGACGGAATTTTCAGAGGCGATGTTCAAGCAAATGAAACGGTCGTTTCTGGTTGACGCCACACGATTCGGCCGGATGCCCTCCGAGGAAAAATTCGCCTTTCTGAGTGAGAGAATCGATACCTACCGCCACAGGGCGCTCTTCATCAAAGATGTGGCTGTCGGTTTCAAAAAGCAGTTTACCGGCAGCGAAGACGACCTTCGGAAGTGGATGATGGAACACACGACCGCCAAGGATCGGGCGATTGGCGAGCCCTACTATCAGGCACTCGAACGGGCAAAGGACCAACTTGTGCGCGAACAACGTGTTCCAACTCAAACAGAAAGGACCACCTCTAC
>CAZTAR010000402.1:0-4263 GCA_964611695.1 uncultured Planctomycetaceae bacterium
CACTCGGCCTCCTTGCTTTCACCGGCGAGACGCCGGTGCCACACTCAATCGTTAACTGCTCTAAAGCGTCGCAGGAGGCTAAGCGTGTCGCGTCTACTCGTAATTTCCTTTTTCCTAATCCTGCTCGCCTCGCAGGCCTGCTGCCGCAACGATCAACAAGTCATCGATCAACACGAGCAGACACTGGCCGCCGAGGACGATTAACTCACCGATTCCCCATCCGGACGTTTTTCAGACCGACCCACCCATGACTCTGCCCAAGGACGATCTCTGGTACCGTGATGGTTTGCCGTTCAGATGCACGCAATGTGGGAATTGCTGCACCGGTGCGCCAGGCTACGTCTACCTCAAACCGAAAGAAATCGAGAAGATCGCCGCCTTCATCGGCCGAGAAGGCAAGGGGCTGACCAAGAAGCATCTTCGTCGCGTCGGCGTGCGATATTCTCTCACGGAAAACTCGAAAACAGGCGACTGCTGTTTCCTTCGAACGCGCGATGGCGATCGCCAGTGCGAAATCTATCCGGTTCGCCCCCTTCAATGTCGAACGTGGCCGTTCTGGAAGAGCAACCTGAAGACGATGGAATCGTGGGCGTTGGCCGCCTTTGATTGCCCCGGCATGCATTTGGGCATACACCACGATCTCGCGGCAATCGCTAAACGGCGCGACGCCAAGACGTGGAAGGACCTCGAAGAATGAACGCCCCGTTAGCAGAGTTGGTGAAGCCCCACCTCGATCGCGACGATCTGGCCGAACGAATTGCCGCCTTCTACACCGCGATCGATCACGCCATCGCGGCACACAATCCCATCTGCCAAAATCGAGGGGTCTGTTGCAGCTTCAATCGGTTCGGCTACAGCCTCTTTGTGACGACGGTGGAACTCGTCAACTTCATCCGGTGCAACCGGGATTCGGCGCCGATCACGACCGGCTCGACATGCCCTTATCACATTGATGGGATGTGTCGGGCGAGGGATTCCCGGCCGCTGGGGTGCCGCGTTTTCTTCTGCGACCCACTCTCACAAGATTGGCAGGGTCCGACCTACGAACGCGGGTTGGCGGAGTTGAAGCGGATCGGAACGTCGTTTGGGATCGATTACCGGTACGTGGAATGGTTATCGGCGTTGAACGAACTGGACCGCGCTCTGCGGCGTAAAAACCCGCCCAGCCGACAGGTTTGACTTCCCCTGCCGAAGTGTGATAGAGTAATTGTCGGCCGGTATTCCGGCCCCCACCGGGGGAAGTGTGGCGCCCACCTGCGGCTTGGAGCCGCTTAGCAGACCTGAAAGCCCAAACCCGGGGTCTAACACAGCGTTAAGGAAGGGCAAGTGATGAACTTTGCCAGAAGACTATTGTTGCTCGTGCTCCTCGTTGTCATGTCCGTGCCGGTCCTCGGCTGCGGCGTCGGCTCCACTCCCGCCGAAAACCGAAGGGCCGTCGCACGAATCATTGACTACGATGCTCGCATGCTCCGGGATGATGTCGCGCTGCTGATGCAACTGCACAGGCCGATACGCACCTCCCGGTGGATCATCGACTAACGCCTTTCACGTTTGCCTACGGCAACGGCTCACCGTCGGTATGGCCAATGGGTGACTCCACGTCCCCCCCTTTCGTTCCCCTTACACATCGCGTCCTGCATTCGCCAAGGGAACACGCCAATTCATCGTCTGTCTTTCTGACTGAGAAAACCACTGGGAAAACGGTGATTCTGCAGAAGTATCACGACTGGCCGTATGGCAGTGGGCGGCACGCGCCTTCACCCGCCAACGCCGCAAATGGTTGGTCGATTGCTCTTTTCCGATGAAACTCCGAGAGTCGTCTCGCAAAAAGTCGGCGGTTCGTAAGTCCATCCGTTCTGTAGCAGGCGGTTTTCTCTGCGAAGCTTGGATCGGATGTATCGTCCTACGAATGGCGCCGCCAGACGTGATTTCAGACCGAACTCGCGGAAGAGGTCTTTCATCATGCCGGAGATCTTCGCTGTTTGCAGGGGGTCGTTCCGGAACCAACGTCGGGCGGCCCAGAGCGCACCAGCCTGGACCACAGCCAGGTCGCGTGTTTCCCAGGCAAAGCGATCCCGAATTCGTGGATCCGAGGAATCCTTGTATCGCCGCCAACCTGCCAGCAACGTACGGAAGACTCGAAGGACGCTTGGCCCGTTTACCTCAAAATCTCGCCGAAACGCCCTGAGGATGAGCTCGGATTCCAAGCCATTTTTGATGTGGGCATGTCGGTAGTTGAATCGGAGTTGTCCGTGTGTGTCGGGGTGGGGGCATTCTTCAGTGTCCAACAGAGTGCCATCAGCCTTCTTCTCGGCATGCAGCGGCGTGCCGGGGATCGGCGTATAGAGCATGAACTGGTGGAATTCGGTGTCGTGGCTGACAGCGTAGTTGATGGCCGAATCTATGTTGTCCGGTGTATGTTCTTCCAAACCGATGATGGTCGAGCCGAGCACGCGGATTCCATGGGATTGAAGCGTTCGCACGAGTGCGCGGGTATCGATTCCTTTGAGCTTGCCGTATTGAGAGTCCTTGCCCTCCAGCCCCATCCAGACCCAGGAGATTCCGAGGCTGACCAACTGCTCCATCGAGTAGGATGTCAACACCCTCGCCGAACTGAAGACATACAACGACCATGACTTGTCATGCTCGATCATCAGTTCCAACAGCCGCAACGCCCTTTTGCGATGCATCAGGAAGTTCTCGTCCATGACAAAGAAGGAACGAACGCCCATGTCCCGTTCCAATTCGCACATGACCTCGAAAAGTTGCTCGCCTGTCTCGTAGAAATGGACGCAGTTGCCCTTGCCGCCGAACATCGCCGACGTCGAACAGAAATTGCATCCCATCGGGCATCCCACGGAGGGGATCAAGGTCGCGGCAACATCACCAGGCTTCTCCTTGAGCGGGAGGCCCATCGACCTTGCGCCGATCCCGGAAGGGATTCGAGGGTGTTTGATGGCTCGGTTCTCATCTTCGCCGAGGAAACGTCGCATCCAGCGGATGCCCTCACCTTGAACGATGTGGTCGGCATCGATCCAGTCACTCAGGTCCGGCATGTTGGCCACGTGCCCGCCGACGACAATGGTGGCGTGGGGCAGATGTTCGCGGATGAGTTCACACATCTTGCGGACTTTGCCCACGTTTGGAATGATCGAACTGATCCCGACAATGTTGTATTGATTGGTCGTGATTTCCCGAACGAAGCGATCGAGATCGGGAAAATCCAGGAGCGTGCACGGAGCGTCGATGTTGGCTTGGAGCAACATCAGCCCCCAGGAACGGTGAAACATCCGCAGAGAATATGGTCCTTGTACCCGAGTGACCTGGTTGTGATACAACTCCATCGGGTTGATCTTGCGGCTGCCATAGTCATCGTCTTGGGCATAGGGTCCGAACACGCTCGTCAGCAACACCCGGGCCTGTGATCCCAAGGGGTGTGTTGGATGGAGCGGCGATGCAACGTGGAGGCGAGAACCCCCACCAGATTCTATGGAATCCCGATTCAGCGTTGTTTCGCCGTTGATTGGGATTGCACTTTCCGTGATCGCTGGTGCGTCTGTGGAAGTGATTGTCGTCATTCGCTGAGAATTATCCCTTCTCCATTCTGCGCCGCCTTACTCCGTTCTGGCCTTTCAGAAACCAGGCAGCGTTTGGTGAAACTGTGGCGCCGACATCTCGCGAGTCAACCTCGCGACCAGGAACCACACGCGCGGACTTCTTTCGTCCGATACCTGAAGTGCTCGCCCGAAGACGGCTTGGCAGGAAACAAGGCCCGTATGCTACCATTTCTTCGAGCAGGCAACCATAAGAAACTCAAATGTATTCCTCGGGTTCTGTCAGATTGCCCCCCCACGACCTCAGCGGATAGCGTTGAATGGCCACCACGCATCGTGTGTGCCGGCTACAGGACGCGGACGCCGAGGCCTCGATCGGGAATAAAAGCACCTTAAACAGGTTTCACCTTGAATGGTAGCGGACTACGCCCCTGTCGGCCCAGGTAAACCGTGTGTTATCGACTTCCGACACGGGAGTCGGAGGCTTTGTTCTCCCGGAAACTGTTTGAGGCGTAGGTATTTTCCACTCTCGGGCCACGTCGAAGCGGCCTTCGCGAATGACGGCAGCTTCGGCACCTATGCAACCACACAAGGAAGGCTTGAATCTTGTGGAAACCGAAGCCTTCAACCCAAAAGCTCGCCGGCGTGAGACCCTTCTGAAAAAAACTAGGGTGGCAAAGTTTGCTTGAGCAAGAGAGCTTCAAAATGG
>CAZTAR010000403.1:0-4257 GCA_964611695.1 uncultured Planctomycetaceae bacterium
CGCCCGCGCCATCCGGTCGTCGAGGTTCTCGGAGGTCTTGGCGGATTCGTTGCGAATCTTGTCGGCCTTGTGGAGGGCCTCTTCCAGGTAGGTCGTCAGTCGAGAACCGATGGCGGAGACTTCGGCCTCGGCCGAATCTTTCAGTTGAGCAATCTTGCCGGTCATGCCTTCGGCCGTATCCGTCGCCTTCGTAGACAGTTCAGCCACTTGCGCGCGGGCCTGGTTCAGGAGTTGACGGTTCTTGTCGGCAAGCTCGGCCAGGTGGCGTTGCAGGTTCTCGGAGAGTTCCTCGTTGTGGGCCTTCTGTTGCTCGGCGTTTCGTTGGACGGTGGCGAGAGATTCTTGAACCTCGGAGTAAATACTCGTAGCCGTTTCAGAGGCGGAGGTAAGTTCGGATTGGAGAGAGTCGACGATTGCGCTTGCCTTGGCTTCGACGTCGGCGACCGAGTCGTCGTTTGCGGTTCGAATCTCCGTGCAGATGGCGGAGGCCCTGGCAGAGGCGGTTTCGAGATGGGATTGGAGTGTGCTGACGACCTCCTTCGTTCTGGCCTCGATGTCGGCGACGGAGTTGAAGCCGGACTGTTGGATGCTCGCGCAAATTCCGGAGGCGGTTTCAGAGGCGGCCGCGAGTTCGGATTGGAGAGACTCGGCCAGTTCCTTGGCCTTGGCCTGTGCGTCAATGATGGAACTGTTGTTGGACTGCCGGATCTTGGCGCAGATGGTGGTTGCGGTTTCGGAAGCGGCGGCGAGTTCGGATTGGAGGGCTTCGGCCATCTCCTTGGCTTTGGCCTGTGCGTCGACGACACATTCGTTGTTGGACTTCTGGAACTCGGAACAAATTGTGGTTGCGGTTTCGGAAGCGGCGGCGAGTTCGGCCTGGAGCGAGCCGATTACACCCTTCGCCTCGTTCTCGGCTTGGGTGATCGTGGCATCGCTCTCTCCGATGAGTTTGATTGTGCGCTGCCGCATGTTTTGCTCGTGTTTGGCGAGCGCGATGTCGAGGTCTTTTCGGGCCTTCTCGAAGCGATTGGCGATGCCGGCCTTAATCGCGTCTGCGTCGCGGGACAGTTTGACGATTTCCGCTTTGTGGGTGTTAAGATCCGTGTCGAATGCGGCTCTGGTTTTGGCCAGATTGTCCGCGGCGCTTTGGACCATACTCTCCAGCGTGGTTCGGGAGTGGTCGGTCATCATCCGGGTTTCGGCAAGCTTCGCCGTGAGTTCGTTGAGCGTTCTTGTTCCCTCGGCGACCGCGGTCTTCCAGACGGAGTCCGCCTTGTGTTTCTGTTCGGCCATTTGAGCCTGGAGTTCCGCGACGCATGCGGCGGACTTTTGTTGCGTCTTGGTGATGAGGTCGCGTGTTTCCTCGAACAGGGTCTTTGCTTGCGTGCGTGCTTCCTTGGCTTCGGTGAGGGTCTGGTCTCTCGCGGTTCGCATCGCCTGCTGCGAGGATTTGACGCGATCCTGAGCCGTGGTGACGACTTCGATTAGTTGTTTGTGGGTGCGCTCGACGCGTGTGCGCATCTGTGCCAAGAACTGATCCATCGAGTGATTGAGTTCGGTCGTGCGGCCGTCGGCCTTCTGATGCATGTCATCGAGGTGTTCGTTGAGCGCTTTGATTTGTTCGCGGACATGGCGGAGCATATCGTTGCCCCGTCTTTCGTTCGCCTCATCCCGCTCGTTCATTTGAGTCTGGAGATTGTCGATGGTCTTGCGAGAGGCCGCGATTTCCTCGTGATGGCGGGAAATCAGACCGGCGACTTCGCGCCCCTGGGCCTGGTTGTTGTTCTTGACCTGTTCGAGGAGCTGTTCGACCTGGAGTCGCAGGGCCGCGTTTTGTTTTTCGGTTTCCGTCAGGCTGGCCGCGGCTTGTTTTTCCACGGCGGTGGCGGATTCCTGAGCGCCATCGAGCATTGTCTTGACGCGTTCGGCGGCGATGTGGGTGGTCTTGGTTACCTCGTCGAGCAGTGTGGCTGCGTGGCGTCTCAGTTTTTGAGTGGCTTCGAATTCGGCCTGTTGCCGCGAGAGAAGTCCCTGGATGTGGTCCTGCTTGCCTTGTGCGAATGCGTGGACATCCTGGATGACGTGTTCGGCCTGGGCTTGGATGACGAGGTTGTCGCGCTCCGCGCGGTCGAGGGTGTTCTGCGCATCCTGTTCGACGCGTGAGGTGGTTTTGGTTGCTTCGGCGATGGCCTTGTGTGCATGGGCGGCCGCCTCGTCGGAGGCAGACTTGATGCCTCGGAGGATGGCGGCTGCTTGGCGGCGCATCTGTTTGGCTTCCTGGAGCTCCGGGGAGGGTTCGCGATTCTTCGCGGTTGAATGCTCGGCGCCTTGCCGGATGTCTTCGAGTGTGCGTTCAGAGTTTTCGAGCCTGTCCGCCATGCGGCGGATAAGTTGGTCGATGTCGTTGACGCGGGTTCTGAGGGCCTCGTTGTGGGCGGAAGAGTCCGGCATGGTGATGACGGTTTGGTGAGTCGGGACGCCGGTCTTGACTTCTGCCGGTCCGGTTGGTGTGGCGAGGAAGTGTTTTGCAAAGGCACCTTGAGGTTGTGCGTCGCTTGTCGCAGCGGTGAGCGTCATCATCTGGTCAACGACCTCAGCGATGGTCTTGTCCGTGATGGTCTTGCTGGAATCGGTGTACGCGGTGAGCATCGCGTTGTCGCAAATCTGATTGATAAGTCTGGGCACGCCTTCCGCGTGGCGGTAAACCGCATCGATGGCGCCATCGCTGAAGACCGGTTGATCTTTCGGGAGCCCCGCGACTTGGATTCGGTGTTTGATGTAGCCTTCGGTCAGTTCCCTGCTCAAGGCTTCGAGGTGGAAGGTTCGGAAGATGCGTTGGTGTAACTGACGCATTGAAGGGAGGCGGAACGAGGCTTGGAGTTCTGGTTGTCCCAGGATGAGTACCTGAAGTAGTTTTGCGTCGTTCGCTTCGAGGTTTCCGAGCATTCGGAGTTCTTCGAATGCTTCGAGTGGGAGGTTCTGTGCTTCATCAAGGATGACGACGGCCAGACGATCGCGAGAGTATTGTTCGAGGAGGAAGGTTTCGAGGGCATTGGACATTTCGGCGGAAGAGGCGCCTTCCTCGATATCGATCTCGAACTCACGGCAGATCGCCATGAGTAATTCCGGTCCACTGAGGCGGGTGTTGTTGATCAGCGCGGTCCGAACGCCGTGCCCAAGCTTCGCGAGCAAGAGGCGGCTGAGGAGTGTTTTGCCGGCGCCGACCTCGCCCGTGACGAGAACGAACCCCTTGCGCTCTTCTGCGGCATAAAGCAAGGATGCGAGAGCCTCTTCATGATCCGGCGTGTTGAAGAAGAACCTCGGATCCGGCGTGTTGTTGAAGGGCAGCATCTTGAGGTTGAAGAAGTCGCAGTACATGCCGTGCTCCTGGGTCGGACGGGAGGTCCTCGCGGTGTCGTCTCGTTCCGTTGAGACAGGGAAGACCGGATGCGCGGATCGCGCACGTATCTCACGCGAGGTGCGGACGCCCTTTTCATTGTTATCGGGTGTGGATGGAAGGCGGCTTGACGGGAAGGCGTTCGATGCTGACATGAGGCGAAGCGGGTGGCGTGTTGAACGTATTGGATGCCGGAAACACGTCCTCTGCGGGAAAATGTGTGCAATGACGGGAGCCGGCCAAGGACCGGCGTAAGCGGGGGCGTGTAGGGAGAAGAGGAACCTACTGGGTCAAGCCGCCGGTGGGGGAAAGCGCCTCACGACCGGCATGGTTTGAGCGGTTGCCTCGCAGGGCTGTATTAAGCGTATCTGGGGAGGTCGGCAAAAAATGCGCGTTCGGCGATTGCGGGATGGTGTTTCCATCGATCCTTCGTTTGCGTTCAGATGTGATGTTTGCCAAGGATGCGGGAGAAGGCAGCCATCCAAACCTCGTTTGGCTTCAATCGAGACCGGGGAAACATTTCTGGGGATGAGGTGGACAAGCGGTTCAAGGCTGACACTATTCCGAATCCACACACGACCGGCTTCCGGGCTTTAGACATCGCAAAGAATGAGTCTTTGTTCGGTGTTGCCAAGAAGCCGATAAGGGGATCGAGCTCAGGTGGGATTCGCCTCATCAGTGGCTTGTAAGATGTTTCATTCGCCAGGCTCTGGACAAAGATGTGGGCTTTGGTATAAAAGGTAGAAGATCGCTGTGCGATAGACATTCCCCGATAGCTCAATTGGTAGAGCGAGCGGCTGTTAACGAAGATCTTAGACAAGGCTCTTTTGAGGCCCAGGAATTATATTTCTGGGGATTCT
>CAZTAR010000404.1:0-4256 GCA_964611695.1 uncultured Planctomycetaceae bacterium
AAGTCGCCATGATCGAACGTTTGCTCAGAATCGGGTTGTCAGACAGAACCTAGTACGATTGAATTCCGTGCTCGGGGTCTCCTCCTCGGTCTACTTTTCTTCGATTCCGGGAATGATTGAGAAAAACAACCGCACAGAGATAGCGGATCGGCGCGCCGTCGAGCCACAGGCCAAGTTACTTCCAACAACCCAAAGATCAGAGGGGGAGCGGCGTCAGGACACGCCAGAGGGTGCTCTCACCATCGTTGTCGTCGAGAGTGGGCATCTGAGTTACGGTCTCGTCGTCGACGGCATGTTTGACTCGGAAGAAATTGTGGTTAAGCCGCTGGGGCGACACATGAAAAACTCCTCCTGCCTGGCGGGGGCAACTATCCTCGGAAACGGAAGGGTAGCGCTAATCGTCGACATCGCTGGAATCGCTTCACGGTGCCAACTCGTGATTCCGAACGACGCCGGAAAAAACCAAGCTAGTAAACTTGTGAAGGACGACTTGGATGAACGACAGGCCGCCCTGTTATTCAAGAATGATCCGGATGAGTTTTTTGTTGTTCCGATGCCGTTGGTGTCGAGAATCGAACGCGTCCGTGTTGAGCAGATCGACAGTGTCGGTGGTCAAGAGGTTCTCCAGTATCGGGGCACGTCGTTGCCGCTGTTGAGCCTGGAGCGATACATCAACGCCAAGCCACGCCCGGATCGCCCTTGGATTCATGTCGTGGTATTCCGGGCGATTCGACAAGAGGTGGGTCTGATTGCGCCGGAACTCATGGACATTCGCGAAGTGACCGTGGATATCGACATGGGTATGTTCCGTGAACCAGGAGTGTTGGGTTCGATTGTCCTCGATGGCAACACGGCTCGCGTCCTCGACCTACTCGATCTGGCCCAATCAGCCCATCCGGAATGGTTCCCAAATGTCGGGAACTCCGCTCAATTGAAACAAGCCAAAGCCCGAATCCTGCTCGCGGAAGATTCCCCCTTCTTCAGGAGTCAGGTCCAGCAATTCCTCCTGGCGGACGGGTACGAAGTTGAGGCATGCGAGGACGGACTGGCCGCATGGAATATCCTCCAAGCATCCGTCGAACGGTTCGATGCTGTGGTGACCGACATCCAAATGCCGAATCTGGATGGTTTTCAGTTAACCGAAAAAATCAGATCCGATTCCCAGTTCGCCAACTTGCCGGTGATCGCGCTCACCTCGCTGACCGGTGATGAGGATATCGCGCGGGGGAAGGAAGTCGGTCTCAGTGAATATCTCGTCAAGCTAGATCGTGACCTTTTGGTCAACGCCCTGACGAAGCATCTTGGGGCGCGGCCTGAAGGGCAATCACACAGAGTTTTCGCGAATCCGGAGGTATAACGATGGCCGTTGCCATTCAGACTCAATCCGCATGCAGCATCCACTCCGTGGATTATGCAACGTTCCATGCCGCCGGAATCCTTTTCGGAATCGACATTCGCCAAGTAAGAGAGATCAACCGGCAAATCGACGCGACGCCGGTACCGCACGTGTCAGAGTTCGTTCGAGGCGTTTTGAATCTTCGCGGAGAAGTGGTAACGGTTGTCGATCTTCGCACGATCCTCGGAATGGGACGGACCGAGATCACTGACAAAACCCGCAATGTCATCGTCAACTACCAAGGAGAGCAGATAGGCATTCTTGTGGATTGCATTGCTGATGTCGTCACGGTCGATGCGGACGCCATCGAGCCGCTGCCAGCCAATTTCCACAGGTTCGAGGAGGGAGGCTTCATGGGAGTATACAAGCTCGATTCCCAACTCTTAGTTGTGTTGGACGTTCAGGAGGTACTGGGAGACCGCGACATCGAGCATAAGACAGTGCAATTGGGAGACGACGGTGAAGGCATCTAAGGGCAAGCTAAGTAATCGTATAGCGTCCGACCCTCGTGTCGGACGTGGTATACATAATGTTTGCCTCGGCCGACTGGGGCGTTGGCCGCTACGAATGCGGTGAAACCATTCGATTAGATCGCTATAAGGAACATTCACTCTCTTGAGATAGACCGTTTGTCGCGGGGAAACACGTGTGTTAACTGAACGCGCACTTCGAGTGATGGTGGTCGACGACGCGGTTGCATACCGCAAGATCGTCAGCGAGATTCTGGGCCAGGTGCCCGGCGTTGATGTCGTGGGATCCGCCGCAAACGGCAAGATTGCTCTGGATAAGATCGAACGCTTGCGTCCGGATCTTCTGACGCTCGATTTGGAAATGCCAGAACTTAACGGACAAGGAGTGCTTCAGCACTTGGAGCAAGCCAAGAGTGACGTTGGCGCGATCATACTCAGCTCATTAACTCAGGCGAGCGCCGCAGCAACCATCTCCTCGCTTCGCATAAAAGCGTTCGATTTCGTTCTCAAACCTTCAGGCCCTGACGCAAGGGAGAACGCCGCGCAGTTAAAGAGGGAACTCACGTTACGATTGAAGGCTTTTGCCGCCTGGTGGCAGGTCCATCAGACGCTCCGCCGCGAACCAAGCCCGACGCAGCCGGAAATAACAAACTGTTCTATCCAAAAAGACGCCGAAAACACGATCCTGATTCCTCGAAGCAAGCCGCCCTCCAGAACGCGGCCAGAAGTCATCGCCTTGGGAATCTCGACCGGGGGACCTCAGGCCTTGAATCAGATGCTCCCTCTGCTGCCGGCGGATTTGCCCGTCCCAATGCTAATTGTGCAGCATATGCCGCCTCTGTTCACCCAATCTCTGGCCGACGATCTCAACGCTCGCTGTCAGCTTGAGGTCCTCCAAGCCGAGGAGGGACAACTCATCCAGGCTGGGCAAATCCTGATCGCGCCGGGTGGCAAGCAAATGAAGATCAAGGTTGGTTCCGACGGGACGGCCATCCGCCTGACGGAGGACCCCCCCGAGAACGCCTGCCGACCGAGCGTCGACTACCTGTTCCGATCGGTGGCCGAAGTCTACTATGACAAGGCACTTGGCATCATCATGACCGGCATGGGCTCGGACGGCACCCGAGGATGCCGGCTTCTCAAAAGCCACGGGTCCTCGATAATCGCGCAGGACGAGAAGAGCTGCACGGTCTTTGGCATGCCGTCCGGCCCAATCCAAGAAGGACTTGCCGACATCGTTGCGTCTCCATGTTCAATCGCAAAGGAGATCGTGGCGTTCATGGGAAGGGAGGTGTCCCCATGCTCGTGAGTCCTCCCGAGATGGCAGCCATTTCCCAGCTCGTCAAGAACCTGTGTGGCGTCAACCTCGACCAGAGCAAGACCTACCTGGTTGAGAGTCGCTTGACGAATGTGGCCGAGGAAGCCGGATGTGCGACCTTCGGCGCTCTGTGCGATAAGGTTAGAAACTCGAATGACCGTGGTTTACTGAATCGAATCGTTGACGCAATCACCACGAACGAAACCCTCTTTTTTCGCGATCCGACAACCTTCCAGGCCCTCCAGCATAAAGTGCTCCCGGATCTGATCAACGCGCGATCACGCACGCGGTTTCCAAAACGCCTCAGGATCTGGTCGGCGGCTTGTAGTACCGGCCAGGAAACCTACAGCATTGCGATGGTTGTTTCAGAACTCATTCCCAATCCGAAAACCTGGGACATCGCCATCATTGGAACGGACATCTCCGAATCCGCCATCAACCAAGCCAGCCTCGGCATCTTCGGCAACCACGAAATCGATCGCGGAATGCCCCCAGCAATGCTCTCAAAGTACTTTGACCAACAAGGCAATACTTGGAAGGTGAAAGACAATCTCCGGGCCCTCACCTCCTTCCGTCGACAGAACATCCTCGAACCCTTCCTGGGAATGGGAACATCTGACATCATCTTCTGTCGGAACGTGGCCATCTATTTCGACGACCAAGCGAAAAAGAGCCTGTTTAGACGCTTGAATGGAGCGCTCGCGGTCGACGGGTATTTATTCGTGGGGGCTTCAGAAGTGCTGGGGGCACTCGGTCCGGAGTTTGTCAGCGAGAACCACTGCCGAGCAACATTCTACCGGCCGGTGGATGGCGAGCTTTGTTGGAATAATCTGCCAGAGGTTTTGGCTGGCGAGGATTTGGAAATCCCACCGGAAGCCTATTTCTAGGGCCGATTAACTTTTTCTGTAGCAGCCGACGCCCCTGTCGGCCGTGGCAAACAGTTTGTATTCCACGTCTGACACGGGAGTCGGACGCTACACGATTACTGAGTTGGTTCGAGAGCAGTTAACGATTGATTGTGGCACCGGCGTCTCGCCGGTGGAAGCAAAGAGGCCGAGTGCCGTCGCCTCAC
>CAZTAR010000405.1:0-4240 GCA_964611695.1 uncultured Planctomycetaceae bacterium
TCGCCATTTTGAAGCTCTCTTGCTCAAGCAAACTTTGCCACCCTAGTTTTTTTCAATGCGGATCAGCGCACCTTTTAGCCAAAGTCAGCACAGCCCCTGTGAACGGGTGTGCCGATACCTATATTGTGCCATGCCCGAGGGTGAATGGTCAAAGAAGGACATATGAGCGAGGAAACCACGAAGTCAACATATGTTGCAGGCCAACCAATAAATCGGTGGATGGTAATCGGCTTGCTTGTCGTCTGCGCTCTTGCCTTGACGCTGCGTCTTCATCGATTGGACGCGGAGAGCCTGTGGATGGACGAGGCGAGACAGGTTGCGTACTACGAACTCCCGTTGCAACAGGTTGTGTTTCAGGCATGTCGGCACGGTCAGCCGCCGTTGGATTATGTCATCGGTGCGGGTCTTCATCGCCTGGGGCTGGCGGGAAGCGACAGGTGGGTGCGGCTGCCGGCGGCGTTGTTCGGCGCAGGTTGTGTCTTTCTGCTCGGGTGGTTCGGCTGCCGCATTGCCGGGGGTGTTGTCGGGATCACGGGCGCCTTGCTGTTGGCATTTTGCCCGCTGCACGTGCTGATGTCGCAGGAGGCGAGGCCTTACACCATCTTCTTCTTCTTTGCGTTGGCGACGTTGCTGCTCTATTCGCGTGCCAGACGGCGTTGCAGTTTCGGTTCCTGGTGCGCATTCGGCGCGGCCTTCTTCGGCATGTTGATGACTCGCGGGATCGCGCCTCACGTGCTGGCGCTGTGCATCGTGCTTCTGACGGTTTGGTTGCGGCTTCTCCGCGGACGCTCGTCCGAGCCGCTGATTCGCGATCGCGAGAGGCAGGTCTTCTGGGCTTTCGCGACGGTAATTGCGATTGCCTACGCGTTCTTCAATCCGCTTCTGGGTGTCATCTATACGATCAACAAGTCCTACGCTCAGGCCTCATCGGTGCCTTGGCTGGATCGTGCTGGACGGATGCTGGCCGAATCGTTTTCGGCGATCTTGTCGGGTCGCTCGATCGATGTGGCGACCGGCGGTTATGGCGGGTTTATCTTTTTGCAGGCCGGTGTGGCTGTGTTATGCGTGACGGGAATCGCCCTGCTCATCAAGCATGCGCTTCGCGGTCATCGTGGCGAAGTCTTGCCGGTCGGGGGGATGCAAACGAACCGTTCGGTCATCAATCACGATAGAGAAAGCTCATCGCAGCTTCGACACGAAGGCTCTATCTTGGGGCTCGTCTTCGTTGGAAACCTGGTGTTGTTCCCGTTTCTCTTCGCCGCCGTTTACACGAGCGCGACTGGTTTCGAGCCTAAGCCCCAATACCTTTTGTTGATGGCGGCACCGGTGTTTTTGGGCGCCGCGGCCGCGGCGGATGCGATCAGACGTTGGATTCGGGACGTGAGTTCTGTGGCGGCATGGCTTGTGTTTGCCGGTTTGGTTTGCATGGTGGCGGTCCCGATGGGGCGTGTGTCGGTGGCATCACTTTACAGCCAGGACAAACCAGGCTGGCGGGATGCACTGACATTCCTGCGAGAACGGGCGGCGGCGGGCGACGCGATCGCCTCCGTTCGTGCATACGGTTTTCATGGCAGTATGGGGGCCTACGTCATCGGCGGGGATCGGTACTTCGGCTGCGACGACCGGTTTTTGCGGATCGAGAGCGACACGCAGGCGGACGTGATGGAGGAGCTTCCTTGGTCGGCCAATGGCAACACGGTATGGATTCTCTGTAACAAGTCACATCGCGGCCGCGAGGTCCTTCCGGCGCCGGTGCGTTCGACGCGCACGATCCGATGTCATGATTTCCACGGGCTCTTCGTGTTGGAGATTCAGGGGAGAGGGCCTGCCGCGGAACGATTGATGGACGGACTGGCGATGCTCGATCGCTGCTTGCCGGATCATCGAGGGCTGATCGCGTCGAATGTTCTTTGTGCAAGATACCACCGGGCGGAGGGCGATTTTGGCAAGGCCGCCTCCAGCCTTGCCGCCGCGCGGAGCCAATGTCGCACAGAGACGGAGTTGCACGCCCTTGTGGAGCAACTTCCGGACCTCGAGTCAGCGGAGGCCTGTGTCGTGGGTGAGGAGCTTGACTATTGAAGTTTACATGATCCAAGAAACATTTGGCCTCCAACTGGGGCCCATGGATTGCAATCCATGGGCTTGGTGCTTGTTTCATTAACCATCCAAAGCTGAATCGTTCCATCCAAAGTTCAATGGTGCCGTCTCTTCCGCTGGGGTTTCGCGTTGTGCTGTACCTGTCGCGGTTTTGTGACATGATCGCGAGGCCATCGTCCAGCGATCAAGCAATGGCTTCGACCTTCAAGTCCCGTCGGAGTTCACACCGATAATCTTTGGACCGGCGTTCCCGGATAGCGGGAGCGGAGCGCGCTGTGCGAAATATCAGGTTCTTGGCGAGGTGCTTCCGTGGCTGACTCAACTCCTCAGGTGGATTCAACAGGCGGCTCCGCAGTACTCGAACCTCCAAGACGGCGATGGGAGGATGGCGGGGGATCACGGATGGCTCGCACGCCGTCGCTACGTTGGGAGGCGCGATTCGCCAGCTTCTACGAGCAGGCACGGTCGGAAGCGCCGAGGAAGCATAACTACTATTACTATCAGCGGATTCAGAAGCGGCTGGCCGGGGTCGTCGAGCCCTACAAACGTGTTCTGGATATCGGTTGCGGTGACGGCAGGCTTCTGGCTTCGTTGCGGCCAGCCGAGGGGGTTGGCGTTGATCTGAATCGCGGCACGATCGAGGCGGCTCGGCAGCGTCATCCGAAGATGCGTTTTCTGCAAATGCGCGGCGAGGACGTGCACCAACTGGATACGCAGTTTGACTACGTCATTATCAGTCAAGTGTTGGGGGAGATATACGATCTTCGCCGGTTGTTCCAATCGGTGCAGTCTGTCTGCCATGCCGATACGCGGTTGATTGTCGTGCATTGGAGCCGTGTCTGGCAGCCAGCTTTGAAGGTGGCGGAGTGGCTTCGTATCAAGAGGCCCTCGCCGGAACAGAACTGGGTCCCGGCGGATGAGGTGAGGCATCTGTTGAGCTTGTCGGGTTTCGACACGGTTCGCTCTTTTACAACGACGATTGCCCCGTTGCGCGTGCCGTTCGTCTCGGAGTTCTTGAACCGTTTCGTGGCCAACCTGCCGGTGCTCAACCATTTTGGCTTGAACTATGTCATCGTGGCGAGGCCGGTGACGCCTGTGACGATTCGTGCCGCGCGTCCGCGCAGTTTGTCGATTGTCGTCCCGGCCCGAAACGAGTCGGGGCATATCAAGCCGCTGCTGGAGACGATCCCTCGGATGGCGTCCAGGCAGGAAATAATCTTTGTCGAGGGCGGCAGCACCGACGACACCTGGCAGGCGATTCAGGATGTATCCCTGGCGTACAAGGGGCCTTTCAATATCAAGCTCATGCAGCAAGATGGCAAGGGGAAGGGGGATGCCGTTCGCAAGGGTTTTGCGGCGGCGACCGGCGATGTTCTCATGATACTCGACGCGGACATCAGTGTTCCACCCGAGGAGTTGCCGCAGTTCTACGAAGCGATTGACGAGGGGCGTGGGGAGTTCATCAACGGCTCGCGGATGGTCTATCTGATGGATCGCAAGGCGATGCGTTTCTTGAATCTCCTGGGCAACAAGCTGTTTGGTTGGTTGTTCTCGTACATGTTGTCGCAACGGTTCCGCGACACGCTGTGTGGTACGAAGGTGTTGACCCGGGAGAACTACCTGCGTGTTGCGGCGAACCGGTCCTTTTTCGGGGACTTTGATCCATTCGGCGATTTCGATCTCCTGTTCGGCGCGTCGAAGTTGAATCTGAAGATCATCGATATGCCTGTTCACTATAAGGAACGGACCTATGGGGAGACGAACATCTCGCGTGTTCGTCATGGGCTGATGCTGTTGAAGATGTCGCTTGTTGCGGCCTGGAAGTTGAAATGGGTGTAGCCTCTCTTGAGAACTACTGGAGAACTTCAGGTTCAAGAATGCATGTTGCATTTTCGGATTGTGATTGCCTGCTGTGCGGTAGCGTCGGCCCCCCCGTGGCCGACGGGGATGACCAGATGTCTGACTTCCTGCGTAGTCGAAAGCTGACCGCTTGCTGACGCGCGCGGCTCTGATCCTGTTGGCCCCGTTTCGGGTGTGTCGTCGTATGACAGAAGTTTCACTCATCGTGCCGGTCTACAACGCCGCGGAGACGTTGCCTGCGCTGTTGGCCTCCGTGGAATCACAGGATCTGCCGTCTCATCAG
>CAZTAR010000406.1:0-4215 GCA_964611695.1 uncultured Planctomycetaceae bacterium
CAGCCCCTGCAAGCACATAAACATAGTCGTATTATTTATGAAACGCGGTACTAGAGTATAAGGAACTCTGCAGACCGATTGGATCGTGTCCGGGTTGCATGCTGAGTGCTTCCATGCGGTTTCGGCGGCGCTGACAAGGGCTGCGCCATCGGCGAAGGCTCGATTCGACCCATGGTGGCTTCGCTGGTAATGCCACAGATTCTCCATCGGATTCAGCTCCGGCGAGTATGGCGGCAATGCAACGATGGTGACGTTTTCCGGAATACGTAACGCCTTGCCGGTGTGAAAGCCGGCTTGATCCCAAACCATGACGGCATGAACGTCCAAGGGAAGTTCGCGGGCGAACGGTTCGAGGAAGACATTGGTGATCTCGACGTTGATGTACGGTGAGAGCATCCCAACGGCGTGACCGGTTCGCAGGCAAGCGGCTGCGATGACAGATAGCCAGTCGTATCGCGTCTGACGCACCGCCGTGAACCACTCGCCCCGGCGGGCCCAGCCACTTGTCAGAGTGCCTTGTTGACCGAATCGGGCCTCATCCTGGAAGTACACTTCTATTCGCCGCTCGTGGTATTCGCCGGCGATCTTCTCCAATGTTTGCGGGAACTTTTTTTGAACGCCGCTTGGGCTTTGGGATCCGATTTCTCGTGGGCGGGACGCGGACACAGGTACGAAAGTCCCAGTCGCCGTAGCAGCCGCTGGATGCCGCGAAGAGAGTACACGACACCGAATTCACGCTCCACCCACGCCTCCACCGACGGACCGGTGAACACGCATAACGGATCTTTTTTAGTGACGCCGGTCTGAATACGCCGCGTGAGTTGTGCCAGTTGCTTGGCGTTCAGGAGAGCCGGCCGGCCGCTTCGCGGTTTATCCAGCAGTTCGTCGATCCCGCCACAGTTGTACTTGGCGATCCACTGCTGCACCGTTCGACGAGACACACCGACCACTTGGATGATCTCAGGACATGTCAATCCTCGTCGGGCAAGCCAAACAGCCTGAACACGCCTGGCCAGCCGAGCATCGGTGGTCTCGCGGTACAAGGTGTATAGCTCGTCGACCCCGTGATGATCCGTAACATCCATAGCGGCCTCCATGCCAGGGAATCGATATCGACGTCCACTATGAACTATATCGGACAGATTACGCGAGCGCATGAATTTTGTGCGCCTGGTATCAGTCCCTATGGGACAAGGAGGACGGAAGAAACCGAAGGGACAGGGACAGTATCAGCTGAACAGAATGCGGAAAGTCGCTGTCGGTACTGTGAAGAAACCAACCGAGACATGGGTCAGGACGTTTTCCACGACGATATTGCGTCCTTTCCATGGCTGATTGATGTGTCTGCATGTCAGGGCGTGTGGTTGCATAGCTCCTCATCCAGCAAGTCGATGAACAATGCCCACGAATCCAGACGGCCGTCGTCTTCTGCTGGATAGACGTCAACAATCGTGATCGTCCATTCGCCGAACGCGTCCAGGCCGTCAAAAGTGCCCAAGGAATCGGGAGGGGTGTAGTTCGGTGGGGAGGACGGGAAGATGCCGGGTGGGCCGAGGTCGCACAGGGCCTGGACGGAACCGCCCGCGCCTTCGTCGTCAAGCACGATGCTGACGAGGTCGTCGCTGCACCCGCTATATAGAACCGTGTCCAGGAGCGAGGCGGTTCGGCCGGAATGCTCGAGGGTGATGCGCAGATCGCCGACCCACGTGTGAGGAAGATCAAGCTGGACATTCACGTCCCAAACCTCGAACGTGTCGGGTACGTTGATGATGTGGGTGACCACATGGCTCCCATCGATCGGCAAACCTGGAGAAGCGTTGTAGATCCTCGGAGTGCCTGCGGCGCAGTCGGTCTGGTCTCCGAGGTAGAGGCCGCCAAGACCCTGGCAACTGCACACGGTACGCACGGCACAGGTCTCGTCCGGCAGGCAACACGCGCCGACCGGCACGGTCGGGCACGGTTCGACATCCTCGCACAACGCGATCAGCCGGAAGAACGTGCCCCCCTGTGTGAAGCAAGCCTGCTCGTCGAGTTGCTCGCACTGTTCGCACAAACAGCAGACGCCCGTCGGCTGTAGGCAAGGATCGTCGGACGTGCAACTCGTGCCGTCGCCCTGGTAGAAGCCGTCCGCCGTGGTGCAAGCGGCCTCGGTGGCTTCGGAGCAGGAGCCGTTGTCTTCGCAACAGGCACCGGTCGGTGGGTCGGCACAACTGCTGCTCGCGATCACGAGCATGACAAACGGCTGGATGTCGAGGCCGTCGACCGCACCGTCTTCGTTGACGTCCGAGCAGGCTGCGTAGGTGTCGGTGAGCAATGTCGCCACAAACCCATCGATGTCCCCCATATCGATCGAGGAAGAGCCCTCAACGTCGCCTCGACACGTGAGGCACAGGCATTCGATGGCCGCGACGTATGCCTCGGCGGCGCCCAGAACGCTGGCACGGTAGCGCGGTTCTATCCCAGCGAGCGGAGCGGCACCAAAGACCGGATCTCCGCAGCTTACCGAACCGTCCGCGACACGGACTTCGTTGTCGAGCAACACGATATCCTCTGGATCGGTTGTGATGTACCCGATCGGCAGTGTATCTTCGTTGGCGAGGAGCAGTGTGTTCCCGCTGACTATGTTGAAACCACTCATGTGAAAGCGCAGCGGTGAACGAGCGACGTTGAAGATCGCATTGCCGTCCAGTACCAGGTTCGTGGAACCCTGATCGCAGAACACGCCGTTGCTTTCATTCACGCCCGCGTTGGGAGGGATGTCGTGGATCAGATTCCCGTGCAGGACCGTTCCGTCCTGCCGGCCGAGCGTGTAGATGGCACCGCCATCGGACAACATGAGCATGACGTCGTGGATGTGGTTGTACTCGATTGTGTTACCCCAGCACGGCGTGGGCGTGTCGTCCCACTTCCAGCCAACCGAGATCCCGACCTGGGGCAATTGACGGATCAGATTGTGCGAGACGGTCGTGTCGTTGGCCAGTCCGATCCATATCCCGATGCCGCCGTGGAAGATCTCGGCGCAGGACTGGATCAGATTATTGGCGACCAAGTTGCCCTGTGCGGCTTGGTCGGGACGACTGATCCACCAATAATTGTCGTCCTCGGTACGATAGGGGTCCTCGCCGATGAGTATCCCCGTGCCGGCAACATCGGTGACAACATTGCCGACGAACGCACAGTCGCGGCATGATCGTCCGAACATGACTCCCCAGCCGCCGACGTGGGCGATTCTGCCGTCTTCGATTCGACAAGTCTCGACCAATTCGAACGTAATGGCGGCCGGAAACTCGTACGGTTCGGGATAGTCTCGCCATTCATAGAAACCCGCCTGCCAGCCGGCGTAACCACCCTCCGGCGGCTCCCAGGCGCAATGTTCGAATGCGATGCCGCTGAATCGCAGGTTGTGCACGAACTGCTCACTATCGGCATCGCCACGTACCACGACCAGTTCTCTCGCAACCGGTGCGACTGCTTCGACGGCATTCATGTCCTCATCCGGCATCGGGAAGTAGGTCAACTCACCATCCTGCTCATTGAGATACCATTCGCCTGGTTCGTCCAGCAGAACGAGGTCGTTCTCGACGGCATAGCGAGGGTGGTCCTGCTGGGAAAAGATGGTAAACGCCGCAGATGGGCCAATTGGCTCGGCCAAGGTGAGCGTGCCCAGTTCGTGATCTGCATGATTGATCAGGACGCGTGAGATGTTCCAGTCGTGCAGGAAGACAAGCTCGCCGCCGACCAGGTCGGTCTTCGGCGGGATGTCGCCCGGGTAGAAGGCGAAGCTCGTTCGGGTGTCGGTGCCGGCCTTGGGATCGGGTCCCGCCGCGAGGAGGAAGCCGGTGTTGGGATGCCGCGCGCGTTGGCGGCGGTTGCCGTCAACAAACAGTTCGCGGAAGGTCCAGGTGCCGTTCGCGACGTCCGCCAGCGTTGCCGACCATCTTCCATTCCCCTGATCGGTCCAACCCGTGATCAACCGTCCACCGCTGATGATCGGTAGCTCGTCCGGATAGGCTGCATAGGTAATCGTGTACGGGTCCGGGCAGGAATCTTCCAGCCCGAACACGATTGGATCGGTTATCCTGTAGACTCCGCCTCGAAGAAGCACCGCAACATCGTCTGCCAATCCTGCTGCGATCAGCGTCCGCACTGCATCGCGCGCTCGCGTGAACGTGGCAAAAGGGGCTTCGAACGTTCCAGGCCATGAGTCGTCGCCCC
>CAZTAR010000407.1:0-4201 GCA_964611695.1 uncultured Planctomycetaceae bacterium
ACTTTTTGAAGGCGGTCGCTCCGATCGCCTCTGATTTCGTGCGAACTCATGGCCACTCCCGCCGCAATTTTCACTTTTGCGCAGAACCACCGTTCAAGCATTCTATAGCATTTTAAAATAGAGCGTACATGGTTCGTGGTAGCGTCGGCCCCCCGTGGCCGACGGAAATAACCGGTTGGCTCACCTTCCACAGAGCGAATGCTGTCCGCTTGTTACCGCGCGCGGCTCTAATCACCGCTGCCGGGGAGGCAACGCGACAGCACACGGACAAAACAAAGTTGTCAGTGGAAGCAGGAGCGTGTTACTCAGATTCGTGAAGGTCCGACAAAGCGCCAAGGCGTGCTAACGCGGCGACGACCCCTGGCGCACCGGGATTCAGACTGTAGGCCCGCTTCAAGCTACGCACGGCCTCGACATCGTTGCCGCACTGCATGTAGAACAAGCCCAATTCAGCATGGAGCACAGCATTGTCGGGCTCCATCCGTGAGGCTTGCACGAAAGTGAGCTGCGCCTTGTCCATATCACCGGACCGAGCATAGGCTCTTGCTTTGAGCAGGAGCAAGTTCGGATGAAACGCGGACTGATCAGCCGCCCAATCGGTGATTTCAAGCGCGGCTTGGTGCAGGCCTTTGAGCTTCAAGGCATCCGTCTTGCCCTGCACGGCGCTGCGGTAGCCCGGAAAGGCGCCGATGGCACGGTCAAATGCAGCGATTGCCCGATCGCATTGGAGCAAGGCGCCGGGGATGTCGTTGTCGGAAAACTTATGCTTCGCGAACCGCATGAAGCAACGACCCTGAAAGTAAGAGGGCTCGGGACGTTCAGGATCGATATTGCTGGCTTGCTCAAACAGTGCGAGGGCCTCGTCGGTGCGTTCGGCTTCGTAGTCCGCGTTGCCGGCCTCCATCAATTCGTTAAAGCTTGGCTTACCGTCGCCGCACCCAACAAGGGCGAAACACAAGAGTTGAAGGAAACAGACGATCGATAAGATGCGTGTTGTGTTCATAGGTTAGCCGCACGTATGCATGCACCACGGATGACAGGGCATCCTTGACACGGCTAGAATGCTATAGGGTCCAGCGGCAATCCGCAAGCGCGGAGTTTGTGGAAGGGATCGAGAGGCCGAAGGAGGAAGCAGGGTTCGGTATGGCGCCCAGCAAAAAAACATGCGGCTCATTCGGCGACAATGAAGGTACCGGTGTTCACTATGACAGTCGAGCGAACCAACGACGACAAAGAGCCTAACGCCGTCCGATTCGTGGTTCTAGAGCACGCCAACCACGATGGCCGCCATTTCGACCTCTTGATCGAAACCGATGGCCGACTCGCATCTTGGAAGAGCGGACCGCCCCCCGAAGAGGCCGCCGACCATTCGTTGTCCTGCGCTCGAATCGCCGATCACCGCATGATCTATCTTGACTACGAGGGCCCCATCTCCGGCGATCGCGGGCACGTCCGCCGCCATGACGCGGGCGTGTGTGTCATCGAACACGTGGCGCCAAACTCCTGGCAAGTCCGCTTCGAGGGTCAGCGGTTGGCTGGCCGGTTCGTTCTGAGCCGCTCTCGAGCTGATGGTGAGGTCGTGGATGAGGATGAGTGGCGATTGCGTGCTCTCGCGCTCTGATGTCCAACCGGTTCAACCGTCAGGTCCAACCTGCCAGGCTCGATCGACACATCCAGCACACGGTATGCGATCCCTCCGTTCTGCCACCACGCCTCGGATTCGAGGTGGAAACCGGAGATGAAATCTCCCCAGGTGTGCGGGCTGCCCGGCCACAATCCGTCGCGTTCGTTCTCGATCGGTGTGCCGAGTCCCGCGCTGACAGCCAGTCCCATGGGCAGAGGCATAGATCCAGAATGGACCCCAATCGCTCTCAAGGTCAGCGCGTCATCCACCATTTCAGCGACTAGGTCAATCGATAAAACCAGGTCTGGACCTGTCACGGCGTAGCGTCCGGCAACTGTGATCCGACCGGCGTCGAAGACGATAAACGGATCGCTCAGCCGTGGCGGAACGAACTCGTCGATCAGGGGATAGATTTCCCGTCGCATGGCGATCCACCGGTTCAGATCATCCTGGTAAATGTGATAAACAAATCGACCGGCACTCGCACGAAGGTGTTCCGTATAAGCCTGCTCAGCGCTGACGAGATTGTTCCTGACCTGCTGCTTTTTCGCGGCGGGGACCACGGGTGGTTGGTACCATCTCGGCGACCGAAAGATGGCCAGCAACGAAACGAAGACTATCAGGCAGGCCGCGAACAAGACGACCAGCGTCGCGCGCTGCCACAGGGCCAGCGTCCTCCATTGGGCCGGCTTTCTCCAATGGGCTAGCTTTCTCCATTGTGTTGTGCGAAAACGCGATTCCGGCACGTCAACTCCTCACCGAGCCAACCTGAGCATTGTGCACGAACCCGTCGCGGTCGAAGTCCCGGTCGACCGTTCATAACACCCGATCGTCCACATCCGACCCGTAGGCCGGAGGCAGTTCTGTATCTTCAAGTGCCACAAGTCGCCTGCTCTATTGCAGCAGACTGGTTACGCTTCTCGATGTCAAGCCGGAATACTGCTGCATGATGGCGCCCTCGGCCTGTTTGACCGAATGCCGAACTGCTCCATACAATCGACACGATGGCAGCTTGTCGCGAATCCGTCGATGTGCCCGAACGGGATTCCGCCGACAAGCGCCTATCACGGTACGGGCTCTATCACGAATGAACCGATTACTCGGCATTACACTCGCGGCGTTTTGGATCGTGGCGATGGCCATGCTGATCCGTCGCGACATTCTGCCATTCTGGCAGGCACAGGATCCACCCTGCAAGCTCATCCCCGGTGGGACGTACCAGATCGGCATCTGCAACGAAGACGGCCGGCGACTCGGCGCGACCTGGATCACGACCACAGTCGCCCCGACATGCAGCATCGTCCGCAGCAAGACCATTCTGGATATGGGCAAGGTCGGGGGCTTTCTGTCACAGGCGCGTCAACTGATCCTCAAAAGCGAACTCACCTACATGCAGGATGGATTGCTTCAAGAGTTTCTTTTCCAGTTGATTGCCGCAGGCATCCACGGCCGAGTCAACGGCGAGCGATACGGCCGAGACTTCGCTTGTCACGCCGAGATAGGTCCGATCTCGAAAACCGTCGCCTTGGATGGAGAGCTGTCCCAGTACCTCGGCGAGTCCCTCAGACCGTTTACGCATTTAGAGAACCTGCACGTGGGACAGAGTTGGCGGATTCGTCTGCTCGACCCGTTCCGTTTGCTCACCGAAGAGCGGCTCGAGTTCAACGTTCAGGTCGCCACCGTCACCGGGCGAGAAACAATAGAACATAACGGCGGACAGGTCGAGTGCTTTCGCATTGAAGCCGAAGGCGCAACGGCGTGGGCGAACGACAAGGGACGCGTCCTGCGCCAAGAGGTGACCGTCCCCATCCTTGGCAAGTTCATCTTGACGGACGAGCCTTTTGATGAGGAAGCAAGTGAGGCCGCTTTTTCCCCAAGGGAACGAGAGTCCGCAGTGAAACCGAATACGACAAAGCGGGAAGATACCAACGAGGACGGCTGACGTAGCATCCTCCTATCATCGGAGACACGCCCACGATTACGGAGACACACCAACCGACCGTGCAATCTGAAGGCGACATATCGATCCGAATTACGAACGTCACCAAGTGCTTCGGGCGTCTGCGCGCGGTCGACGAAATCTCTTTCGACGTCCCTCGCGGCGAAGTGTTCGCTTTCCTCGGGCCCAACGGCGCCGGCAAAACCACCACCATCAAAATGCTCGCCGGCCTGTTGCGGGCGGATTCGGGCGCCATCGAAGTTTGCGGACACGACGTCGCGACCAACGATCGCGAAGCCAAAGCACATCTGGCCTATGTTCCGGATCAGCCCTTCCTTTACGAAAAGCTCACGGCCCGAGAGTTTCTTCGTTTTGTCGGACGGATGTATTCCCTGAGCCGGAGCGTCATCAAACAGCGGTCACAACTGTACATGGAGAGACTGAACGTTTTGGAGTTCGCCGACCAGCTTGCCGAAAGTTACTCCCACGGCATGAAACAACGCGTCGTCCTTGCCGCCGCCCTCCTGCACGATCCGACCGTACTGGTCGTGGACGAGCCCATGATCGGCCTTGATCCGCGAACCGCACGGACCGTCAAGGAACTGTTCCGAGAGCGCGCTGACAGCGGTCAGACGGTG
>CAZTAR010000408.1:0-4171 GCA_964611695.1 uncultured Planctomycetaceae bacterium
TGTGATTGTGAAGCGAACTTTGCCGCCACGATCGTAGGTAATCCGTTCACAGAGCATTTCTATTGCGCGGAGATAGGATCGGATCGCGGCCTCTCCGCCGCGTGTTCCCAGGCCCGCGGAACCGACGGAGTATGCGGAAGCCTGAAGCTCGGTCGTCTGATTGAACAGCCGGTGCATGTCGCGAAGCTCTCGGGAAAACACGGACTGCGGATTCATGTAGGTGCCGACGGCAACGTTCTGGGGAGCGTGGTAGTCAATGGCCTTCATCCACGAAGCGTTCTCGCCTCGCATATACACGCCGTTTCCGTCGCTCATCGCGTTGGTCCGGCGATCGAAAAAGAGCGCCTCCGTCGCGATGCAACGCTTCGTATGGAATAGGCTCGACAGGGCAATATCCGTCATCGCGGGAAACGAACTGACAACACGCGTGGGAGGGGCGAACAAGGGAAAGTGCCCCTCATTGTACATCGCATTCACGAGGTCGAACGGAACGCCGTCGAGGATGATGAGGAAGTGCGGCCAGTCAGGGTGCTCACCTTGCAGTGAAACCGTTTCCTCCTCGACGCCATCGGCATCGCGATCGAAGCCCAAGGCGGTCACACGGCCGTTCTCGATGTGCTGGATGTAGTTCGGTTTTTCGGCATCATTCAGTGCATAGGCGCGTCGCGTGATGCCGGCAGAATCCGTGTCGATCCGTGCCGGGCGGGCGGGCCAATCGATGTGGTATTGGCAGCCGGCGAAGCTCAGGGATAGCGCGATGATGATGAAGGTTGCACAGGTGTGCCACGCCTTCCAAGGGAGGGGGCGTGAAACATAGGAGGCGGGACCGTTGGCTTTCAATTTAGTCTCCCACCCCGAGGCGGGACGGGGCTTTGGCAGGCTTCTTCGCCATGCGCCGCAGATCGGCCATCGACTTGCCCGGGAATCTTTTTTTGAGTTTTGCGTATTGGGCGTCGGCCAAGTCTTTTTGACCGGCATTTTCGTACTGTTCGGCGAGTTGGATGGCCGACGCGATGAATCGCCGGCGCTGTTCCAGCTTGATGACGCGGTAGAGCGGCTTGTTCTCTTTGAGGTCCTGGATACGTTTCGCGCATGCGAATCCTGTCGGGCACTGCGGATATCGTGTTGCGATTTGGTCGAGCAGCTTGAACAGGTCGCACCATTTGGCGGGGTCTTTTTCGGCGGCCTTTTCCAGCCGCGCGACCCGCTTGAATCGTTTCGCCGCGTCGTATTCCTGGATTGCGATGACGGCCTTGGGATCGGTTTCGATTTTCCGGATGAGATCGACGGCTAGCTTGGCGATGTTGGGCCGATCGTCGACGCCGTCGATTCCGCCGAGGATGTTCGCGTATCGCGATTTTGTCTGTTTCGCCAGTTCCAGAGCCTTGCGGTACTCTCCGTTTTCGTATGACTTTCGAGCGTCCGCGATCAGGCGCATCCCCTCGGAATGGATTAGCAATAGTTGTCCCAAAGCCGATTGCCCGACGCCCTGTTTTCCGACGAGGCCGATGACGGCTTTGAACTTCGCCTTCGCCTGACGGATGCGCCCCTTCTCGACGAGCTTGAGGGCTTGATCGTAGTATTTCCGAGCCTTGCGTTGGACGGCCTCATTGTGCGTGGCTGGATCGGTCGGGTCTTGTCGTCCTCTACCGTTCCAAGGACCATCGGGCGTGCCCCCGCCCCGACCCCGGTTCGACTGGCCGAATGCGGCGTTAGAAAAGAGAAGGAGGCCGCAGAGGAAGACGACGATCAACAACGGCTTCTCAAGGTTGAGCCGATGTCTAAGCCGTTGGCGCATGATGGTAATTCCGCGCTACTCGGATCGGTTTGGCCTCGGGGCAGTCTCAAAGATGGACTGTGTTCGGAGGAACCGCCACTCGCCAGGGAAGGCGTGGTAGGCGTGGATGTGGAGTTCGTGCTGCCGCATCTCGTAGTCAATGAAGGAGAACGGTTCCAGACCCGCGACGGTCCATTGGGAATAAGGAACGAGAAGCCCCTTCCTTTTCGCGTATCTCAAGAGATCGCGATACGTGGTGCGGAAGATGTGCTCCGTGGCCTCTTCGACCTGGCTACTGAAGATGTACCGAACGCTGTCGTTGAAACGGTACTGGAAATCCCGTTCGCCTCTGAATTTGAATTGAGTGACGAGGTTTCGATCCGTGAGCAACTCGTTTGGAACGGCGGTTAACTCGGTCACAAGCGTTCCATTGGTCTGGAGCGTGACCAGATGGTTGAGTCCGGTGATCCAGATGTCGACCTGGAAATTGCCGTATTCGATGTGCTTGTCCAGGTAGATATGGAATAGCTCTGGATGGAGCGCCCGTCGATAGAGGAAAAAATTCAAGTCAGTGCTGCGTTGTTTTGTGAGGCCGAGTTCCAATTGCGATTCCTTATCCATCTTGCCCAGAACCACCTTTTCATTCAAAGTCCAGTAGTGCCATGATGCCTGTCATGGCCATTATATCTGGGAGTGTTTGCCGGGAGCAATGAAATACTTGGCAGAAATGAAGACGCGGCGTATCCTTTCGGGGTAGGTGAAAGGCTAATTCTAGTGTTCATATGGAGTTGTGGTAGCTTGGGCTCACAAAAAAGTATTTGGTTGTCTGGTACGTTGGGGTTTATTTTGTCTCGTTCCGGATCGGAAATTATGTGGCGAAGTCCCGGTTGCGTGAGCCTGGAAAGTTCACGCTGTCTGTCCTGATGAGCAAACCACCCCGTCAGGCGGCACGCTTGGGCGCCCGCAACGCTGATTCTCGAACTGCTCGGGGCAAACAAAGCGTGATGTTCCTTGTGGTTCCAGGTAAACGGGAGTGGCGTGGGAGGACGGTTGCATGAACGGGACCCGCGACTAGAATTCTCCAAGGTTTTTCATCAAAGGTGAGAAAACATGCACGACCAACAGCCCCTCCCCGCTCATTATGATGAACTCGATGACGCCGAGATCGCCAAGCGGATCTCCGATCGGAAATCCCAGTTGGGTATGAGGTTAGTGATCCTCGGCCATCACTATCAACAAGATGAGGTTGTGCGTCACGCAGATTTCACAGGCGACAGCCTCAAGCTCTCCCAACTCGCGGCGGAGCAGCAAGCGGCGGAGTTTGTTGTCTTCTGTGGTGTGCACTTCATGGCTGAATCCGCCGACATCCTGACGAACGATTCCGTTCGAGTGATTCTGCCTGATTTGACTGCCGGTTGTAGCATGGCGGACATGGCGAACCTCGACCAAGTCGAAGCGGCGTGGGAACGGCTCCGCGTCGCAACGGCCGCCCAAGTCATTCCGATTACCTACGTGAACTCCTCGGCCGACATCAAGGCCTTTTGTGGTAGGCATGGTGGGGCATGCTGCACGAGTTCCAACGCCAGAACCGTGCTGGAATGGGCGCTGGACGGTGAGCATCCCGATTCCCCGTCTGGGCGGCGCAAGGTGCTCTTCCTGCCGGACCAGCACCTCGGGCGCAACACAGCCTATGGCATGGGTTGGCCACTGGAATCGATGGCGATCTACGACCCGAGCGCCCCACAGGGTGGACTTACGGACGAGCAGGTTCGCGATGCTGCCGTGCTTCTGTGGAAGGGCCATTGCAGCGTTCATATGGTTTTTACCCCTGGTCAGATTGAAGCAGTGCGTGCCGCCGATCCCGATGTTCGCGTCGTGGTTCACCCGGAGTGCACGTGGGAGGTGGTGCAGAAGGCGGACCTCGCGGGGAGCACTGAGTTCATCATCAAGACGATCGAAAGTGCTGAGGCGGGAACGCGTTGGGCTGTCGGGACCGAGATCCATTTGGTGAATCGTCTCGCCCAACGCTTCGAAGGCGTGAAGACTGTGCGGCTTCTGGCGGGCACCCAATGCTTGTGCAGCACGATGTATCGAGTCGACCCGGAGCACCTACTCTGGGTGCTGGACGAACTCGCCGAAGGCCGTGTTGTGAATCAAATCAGCGTGGACGCGGAAACCAGTGAGGATGCCCGCGTTTCGCTGGATCGAATGTTGTCGCTTGTTGGCGTCGGCGCGGCGAAGCGGACACGGTGATTTGTTTCGACGGTTCGGTTGTAGCGTCCGACCCCCGTGTTGGACGTGGAATACTAAAGCATTTTAGGAGTGAGATGGCATCCTCGGCGGCGGTGATCAGATGGGGATGAAAGCCCGTTGCTCCAGGGTTAGTGTATCGAG
>CAZTAR010000409.1:0-4156 GCA_964611695.1 uncultured Planctomycetaceae bacterium
AAAGACGCCTCGGAAAACCCGAAGACTCCCACTGGTGAGAAAGGCGGGCTAGTGCGCTGGCGCCGGCCCGATGTCGCTGCCCTGGTTGCTTGTCCAAGTCGTCAGGAACTCGGTTCTGTCGAAGGCGTCCACGTCGCCGTCACACTCGTAGTCCGCACAGAGATCTTCTCCCTCGTCTCCGAACTGAAATACCCACACGCCCAGGTGTTGCTCCTTGTCCATCGCGTCGACATCTCCGTCCTGTTGGAAGTCGCCGCGAAGAACCGCCACATCGATCCAATGATGATCGCTGCCTGGCGCGGCCCCGTCCGTGTTCCCATCCAGTTTGCTGCCCAAGAGATTCTCGACCCCACCACTGACTCGAATCGTGTGCCAGGCGTTATCGGTGAGGGATGTGTAATAGAAGGCCACACGGTGCTCGACCGAATCGTAGTCGAAGCCCGTGATCCCCGCGGCGCTGCCATCCACCTCGAAATCCGCCGCACTGAGATTGCCCCCGCCGGCGCTGCGAACGTCCTCGCTGAACCAGATATCACAGTAGTCAACCGCACAGCCGTTGCGATGCACGAAATCGTCTCGCGGGGTGCTTCGCAGCACATAGGGACGAGGGGCCTGCGGCACGAAAAGTTGGGCATCGAGGAACAGTTGAATGTCATTGCCATCCAACAGCCCGTTTCCGTCTTGATCGAACGCACACACAAGGGCAGGATCCGGATTCGCGGCGAGGAGCCCACCGGCAAACGCGGCGATATCCGTCAACTCGGGTTGGCACTCGTCCGGAACACCATTGGCGTCGCAATCCACGCTGAAAGACGCGGTCGTCACATCGAAGTCATCCACGAACCAATCGTCGTAGTTACCCACCGCTGCGCTGTTCCAGAATACGAATTCGAAGTTGGCATGAAGCGCTGTCCAAGGCAGTGGAATCACTTCCTGCTCGTAGGTCGTCATGTCCGGACCATCGCCGGAATACCACGCCAGATTGATCCAATCTCCGAAGCTATCCCGAAACTGGACACGTAGGTCCCTGTTCCGATCCGGGCTGTCACCGCTGCCGGTCCGTTCCCAGTGGTAGCTCAGAGTCGCGGACTGTGCCGCCGAGAGATCGAAGGGGATGGACACCATGGCATCTCCACCGTCGGGATTGCCATCGAAGTGCAACGAGTACGGGCTGCTGGGTTCCGCGATGCCGCCGGTATCAACCGTCGAATTCTCCACATAGGCCCACTTGGCCGGATCGATCGTCGTGGTCGGGAAGTCGTCAAAGAACAACCGTTCGGCGAGGCTGACGTCGCACTCGTCCGGCACGCCGTTGCCATTGCAGTCGGGGAACGCTCCGAGAATGTCCTGAGCGTCCGCGATCCCATTGTGGTTGCAGTCGCGAAGCGGAACGGGCGAACCGGCGTCGATCCACGCCGTGTACCAGGCGCACGCCACGAGTTGGGACGCCTTTTGAAATAGGTCGCGCGTGAAGTACCCGGTATCGTGCCACATGCCCTCGTAGTAGGCGTCGTCGAAATCATACGGGGAGTCGCCCCGGTAGGCCGTGTCGGCATCCATGATGTCATCCACAAACCAGTAATGAACGTCGATCGAATTCAGGATCGTATCCACAGGCCAGGGAAGATACACGCAGGCGTTCGGCGCGGGATCGATGATCAGCTCGTCGAAGTACCGCTCGATCAACGTTCCCTCGTATCGAGCGTGGATGCCATTATTCCCGGTCAACTGGCCGTCGTAGTTCAGCGCGAGGTGCAACGGGTTGTGGAGGTCCTCGATGTAGTGGGCCATCGCGCCGGCTGTCAGAAGCAACTCCTGCCAGTCCTCGGCCGTTGTTGCGTTGGACATTTGATCCGAGAGGGTCTCGATGTAGCCGGCAGCCGTCCACGGGCCCTCGCCGTTCTGCTCGACCGTAGATTCGCCATACAGGGCGACGAGAACGGCACGGTCGCGCGGGAACGTGCGGTCGAAAAACTCGTCGTAGAAATCAATGTCGATGTAGTGCTTGCCGGGAGGCTCCCTGCCGGAGTAGACCAGCAGCGTTGGAAGTTGCTCGCGAAAATACGTTCCCAACTCGCCCGGCAGATGCGAGACGGCGCCCTCGGTGATTCTGTAATGCCCACCCTGGCCCCACCAACCGTAACCGCTGGAAACGCTCAGGCACACGACGCAAACCGCAATCGCGATCGATTGCACACGACTTATGCCACCTTTGTAGTTCCCTTCATCACCGCACAACCTGCGTACGCCCATGCCATTGGATTGCCGCCCAGTCTCGTTCATCATGGACCTCCGCCTCGGTTTCAGTTCACCATTCACGATCCTGCTCCGCTGTAGCGTCGGCCCCCCGCACCGAGCCGGCTTGTGTCAAGCCGGTGCCCCGACGAGGGGTTACCCGTTTGCTCGTCCCCCACAAGGTCGAACGGTGACCGCTTGTTGACGCGCGCGGCTCCGATCAGTGCCGCAGAGGATGCCCTCTCATGCCTTAAACGCTCAAACACACAGACGCCGCGCGGGCGCCCTTCGTTCTGCTATAAACGGAAGCACTAAGGTGGAAAGAAGCAAGAGCCTGCCCCGGCCAATCAGCAGCGCTATCGCTGCCTCCCTCTGGCCCACCCCAACCCCAGCGTGCCAAGCAGCAGCATCCCCAGGGTGGAGGGCTCCGGGGCGGTGAACTGGAAATCAGTCACCCAGAACTCGCCGGAATTGAACTCGCCATCACTCGTCTCGACACCCAGGGTAAACACATCACCCATTGTGACTGGGATGACTTCGCTGCCCGGGGAGCCACTATCATCCGCCAACAGAGTTCGAACGCCGTTCACACTGAAGTAGCACTCATCTGCACCAGCCATGTCCCAAGCATGAAAATCCCAATCGAAACTCAGCGTGTCATCAGCGGTGACAGTAATGCTATATTCGGTGACGCCGGACAGGCCGACATTCCCACTCAAGAGGTGCATCATCGATGCATCGAACTGTACAACAACTCCGCTCGCAGGATTGTTCAGGGTCCAGTTCGCCGGCGAAAACACGTTCGAGAAATCGGCGTTGGCCGTTCCAATGCACATCAAGACCACAAGGCCTACAACGAGTGTTTTCATCCAGTTCGCCTCATCCTCTAATGGTCAGGCCAGATGTCTCACCGTTCGCCAACGCCTCCAATCGCGCCACTCCGATAAACTGTATTCTAAAACAAATAGAGGAAGCAATGCAAGAGTCTGGATAAAACCAACGATGCGGGCAAAAAAAGCCGATTGCGGCCCGAGAGTTCAGATGTTGACGTAATAAGCATCCGATAATAGACGGCGTGTCCGTCTTTGAAGGATCACGGCTTGAGACACTCTTCCCTATTCTCAGGGATTAAGGGCAGAGTGTGACCATACCTGTGAGCCCTCGCTAGGCTCATCGGGTTTCTACGCTGAGTGGGTGGACGTGTTTTGAGGGCCAGGGCCGTAGGACTCGTCGCCCAGGTCTATTGGGCCCGCTTCCACATCCAGGTCGTTGTCTCGCTGTTTTCGGATGGCGTCCCATTCGTGTTGGTTGAGGAGCACTTCGCGGGCCTGGCTTCCCTTGTAGTCACCGACGATTCCGGCGCCGGCCATTTGGTCGATCAGGCGGCTTGCCCGAGAGTAGCCCACTTCGAGCCGGCGTTGTAATAGGCTTACACTCCCGCGCTGCGTCTCGACGATGATGTCAACCGCCTTGTCGAAGAGCGGGTCCCGTTCGCCGCCGCCCTCGCCAGCCGTCGGCCGCAGTCGCTGGAGTTCGTGATGGAATTCGGGTTGTGCTTTCTCGCCCAGGTCTTTGAGTACCGCGCGGAGTTCGTCATCCTCGATGTACGTTCCTTGTGCACGAACGAGTTTGGATTGGCCAGGCGGCAGGAACAACATGTCGCCTTGTCCCAGTAGGACTTCCGCCCCGTTCTGATCCAACACGATTCGCGAGTCCATCCGGCTCGACACGCGGAAAGCCATGCGGCACGGCAGGTTGCTCTTGATCAAACCCGTCACCACATTCGCCTGCGGCCGCTGCGTCGCGACGACGAGGTGGACGCCCACGGCCCGACTCTTCTGTGCGAGCCGGCTCAGGTGATGCTCAACCTCCTTGCCGCTGGTCATCATCAGGTCCGCCAACTCGTCGATGATGATGACGA
>CAZTAR010000410.1:0-4143 GCA_964611695.1 uncultured Planctomycetaceae bacterium
GGTCTGTGGCATCTCCGCCTCCTATATATTCGCAATATTGCGAACAAAAGTCAAGTATTTTTTTAGATCTGCCGAAATAGCCCGAAAATTGGCGTTTCCGCAAGGCTGAGACGCCAGTGCCCGTAGACGTACTCGTAGCCCCTCGCCCGCATGTAATACACTGCCACAAGCTCAAGTTGTGCTTCGTCGAGCTAGTTTATCATTTCTTTTCACCCTCTGGCCTCTTCTGTAAACGCCATCGTTTGCCAATTTCAGCAAACATGCTCTGAGAGAGCGATTCGCATTGCCATCCCTTATCAAAGTCAATGTCATGCGAACGTGGCAGTTTGTCGTGATCGAGATACTTGATGAGGATGCGAGACGGCAACATCGCTGCCTGGCCGACGAAGATGGCTTCGCGTCGTCTCAGGCCGGATAACACCTTTGTTAGTCCCGACAGTGAATCTGGCAAAATGGATCGCACATGGTCTCGATCCGCGTCGTTGGTGATGCGTAGCACCAACCACGAGTTGCACTGCGACAGCACGGTTGCTTCGACTTCGCTAGGACGCTGAGAAACAAGCATGAGACCAATGCCGTACTTACGGCCTTCCTTGGCCAGTCGCCGGATCGCCTCCTGTGCGGCCTCGTACTGCGCCTCGCCTCGATCAGGAACGTAGCGATGAGCTTCCTCGCACACAAGAAGTACTGGGCTGCTCATCCTTTCTTCGGGAGACTGCCACAGCTTCACAGAAAAGAGTGTTCTGGCAATCAGCGAACTTGCCGCGCCTGCGACTTCATTGGGAACGCCAGACAAGTCGACGATACGAATGGAGTCCTCGCCCCCAAGGAATTGCTCGACGATTACCGGGAACGGATCGCCCTTGCCGTCCCATGGCTGCATCATGAACCCAAGGCGGGCATCCTTTAATAGCGAACTAAGCTTTCGAAGTACCTTATTGTAGTCTTCATGGTCCTTCTTATTCTGGTTAGTTGGGCGCTGTTTGTTGATCGCTCCCACAAGCCCTTCGTCGTACAATGTGCCTCCCGACTTCCCAAATTCATCCAATCCCGAAGGATCGCCGAGGATGTACGGGATCGGCGAATCGACTGATATGTCATTCTCCGTTACTCCAGGCACTTTATCTAAGGATTGCTGGCGTGCGTTCAGTAAGGCGTTCTTGACAATATTGGATTGAGACGTGGCTGCGTACTCTGTTTTGCCAATCAAGAGACTGATCGTTTCATCAAGGGAGAGCATCCAATAAGGAAGCGACAGCGTCCCCTCATCAGTCGAAAGGCGTCTGTGTCCCTTGAACGCCTCGCCGTATTCATTGTGCGGGTCCAACAGGACGATTCGAGGATTCCACATCTTGTATTTCAGGCTCTGCCCCCGCTCCAGCAAGCAGTGCAGAATGGCAGCCACGGTGCCTGACTTGCCTGCTCCTGTCGATCCAAGTATGGCCGTATGCTTCCCGAGCAGCTCGTTCATGTCGGCGTAACAGGGCGTTCCTCCCGCACCCACATGCTCGCCAATCTCAACCGCTGCTGGTCCCCCATGGCCAAAAATGTACGACAACTCGGACTTCGGCGTCAGGTAAACCTTCTGCTGCGGAAGCGGGAACGTCGAGACGCCGCGCTCAAATTCCATCTTCCACACTGCTGCCGGACTTGGACTGGTGCAGACCCATTCGCCTTCGCCGAACAAGTCGGCCTCGATCACACGCGCTGTTGATGATGCATTGGCGGTGATTCCATGCTCCCGGTCGTATTCCGCCTTCATGCGCAGGCGGCACACGTAACCATATATGATCCGCCGCCCGAAATGAATGCGGATGATCGAGCCGAACTGGCCGATTGCATAAATGTCACCAGCGTAGACCCGCGATAGCTCACTGATGGCGGGATCAAGTTCAGCAACCAGATGGGTGCCATCAACCTCGACGATGGTGCCGATGGCGAGGTTCTCTATGGGATCGCCTGGATTACGCAGGGCTTGGTTCATCGTTCACCTCCCAGCAGACGGGTCAGGACCTCGAATTGCCACCATGGCAGATCCGTATCGGAACGTTCCTCCGTCTTACCGTGGAAGAATCCCTTGTTAGCATGGATTCGCACCTGATCACAGATACTCGCGTCTGCTTGCCACTCCTTCAGTTGGCCCTGGGGCTCATCTTCGTTTGTGAAAGCGATAACCGTGAGTCGCCCCACGGATTCCCGCAGGGCCCGATCCAGCTCGACGTTCACATGTGCATCCCCGAAGGAGTAGCCACAGATAGTGAGCACCACCTGTGAATTCGAAGTCGGCCTCAAACCTCGGCGCATCGTCTCAATGATTTGGGCGAACGGGTCTCGCTGCGCCTCGCGGTACTTCGTGGACGCTGGCCAGATCAGCACAGGCTCCCGTGTTACGCCAACATCAAGCCCTTGCCGGACACGACGTGGCAGCACGTCACTATCCCAAAGACACCAGTCGATAGACCCATGAACCTTCAGAATTCGAGCTTGTGCGGAAGCATCACGGTACGCACTTTCATCCCACCAACCGGTCGCACCACCGATGAAACCGTCGGCCAGCGGAATCCGCTCAAGTGAAAGAGCATCTTCGAACAGTGTGTCATAGTTGAGCGTGTAGTAGTCAACTGGCGAGGATGGTCCGGCTTTCCCGGACTGAAGCACCTGGTGAATTGCTCGCACAAATTGCCGATGCGCGGAGATGTTCTTCTCCGCCTTCTCAATGACGTCAGCAATGGTGTTCTTGATCTCGATTAACGATTTGGCCAGGTCGTCGGGGCTGTAGTCTGTGGCGTTGATCGAGACATTGGCCGCCGTAGCAGAACGTTGCTTGCGGCGCTCGGCAATCGCCAGGTGGTCAACTAGCTCACTCATGTAATCTTCAATTGTGCAACCTTTTGCGCCGTCGAAGTGCTTCGCAAGACCCGACAGGACAGCATGTGCCTTACCTTCTTCAGGCAGACCGTCGAGCACTTTCTTGGTCAACTCATCCATCAGTGGGAGTCCAGCGCACTTGCTACATCCGGCACCGATGACGAATGCACGCTTGCTTTGCGAGAGCAGCTTCGTGAGTTGGACAACCTGTTCTGCGAAAGGCTCTTTCCGCAACGTAGCCAAATCATCGGCAGGGAGAGTCGCAGCCGGTGGGGCGGTGCTGGTTGATGGTTGGGCCATTACATCACCTCCACATGAAGATCATTCTCTGAACCGGCAATTGGGATGTCCGCCTCTTTGAGCTTGGTAATATCGGCCTCGAAGCCGAAGCATTCGATGATTTCGCGGGTCTTGGGGGAGAAGCTCTTGATGTAGCGGGTGAGGTTGGCGGCGATCTTGTTGCTCATATCGAAATCCTCTCGACGATGTTCCGCGTCACCTCCCGTTTTCGCCGGTCGTAAAGCCGAGTCGTTCGCGGATCGGCATGACCGGCGAGGTTCTGCACGTCGTCGGGATTAACGCCGCTTTCTAGCAAGTTGGTTATCGTCGTTGCCCTGAAGGTATGACAGGTGAGATTTTTAGGCAACCCGGCGTCCTTGAATCGACGTTTCACCATGCGCAGGATGTCGTTTCCCTTTACAGTGTTTCCGGTGAGTTCCTTGGTCTTGCCCTTAATGGTGCGAAAGAGCGGGGCATCGGGCGAGTCGGCCTCGATGCCGGCGGCGCGTAGGTATTCCAGCACGAATCCCTCAAGATCATGACGGGCCGGGATGTCCCGAATCTTTCCGCCTTTCTCATCGAAGCGGAAGAGATACTGCCGGCCGTCGGTATAGAAGTCGCCCATGCGAAGCTTGGCGACGGCTCCGCCTCGGGCTGCGGTGTAGATGAGCACGCCGATGATGGCCCGGTCCCTGAGTCCGACCACGTTGCTCACGTCGATCGATCGAAGAACTTGTCTGGCCTGGTCAGGAGTTATTGCGGGAGTCTTTCCCTCAGAAACCTGGTGCCTGGGGCCTTTGACGGAAGAAGCCGGGTTCAAAACGACCGCGTGGCGGATGACTAAGCGATCGAAGAACTGCCGGATAGCGGCAAGGTGTAGTTTCCGGGTTGGCTTGGATGCCGGCGGGCCGTTCTTGGTCGCAAGGTGCCGGAGATAACTGGCGACGGCTCCCGGCGTCACACGCTGAAGGTCGAGGCCCTGGTCCTCGCACCACG
>CAZTAR010000411.1:0-1208 GCA_964611695.1 uncultured Planctomycetaceae bacterium
TTCCCGCGCCAGTTGAAACCGCCCGTCTGCATCCGCGCGATCGGCTGGGCCGGCGGCCGCGGACACACCGGCGGTGCGAGCCCGGCGATCCGCGCAAGATGGCACGGCTCATCCGTCCAATCATGATCCGCCGCGCACCGCAACAAAGCATAATCACCGATCACATTCCCAAAGGCATCAAACACCTGACGATGGCCAGTCTCGTTCTCACAATCGATCACGCCGACGATGTTCCCCATGTGATCAGCCATGTACGTATAGTCACGCATCGTGTTCGGATCGACACCCACAAACGCGCCAGTCTTGCCAAGCTCCAGTCCAAGGTCGTTCGCATCAACTGTTGTCGCCTGGCTCTTGCTTCGGGCCGTCACCCAGCTCCCCAGCCAAGCCACATTCAGGACATCGCTGCGAGTCATTGCCTGTGAGGTCGTACCCGCAGCACTCACAATGCGTGCCCTCTGAGCGGGCAAGAGCAAAGCGAAGAAAACACCGTTGGTATACCAATGCCACGCCGAGCATGCAGACAGGTAAGAGGATCTTTGAGAACGAGGCGGACACCTGCTGGCTGACTTGGAGCATAAAGAGATCGGTCAAGAAGAAGCAAGCGATTAGCAACAAGCCCAGGTGATACCAAGGTGGAAACTTCACTTTGAGGATACTGTGACAGCTCCGGCATGATACCGTTGCCACCATACCGTAGCCGCGCGGAAATGGCATGGCGGACCGGCACTGTGGACACTGCATGTGCAACAAACGGAATCTCTTGGATATTGGAATGTCAGATTCGACGACACCGAAACCTTGAGAATCGCGAGTCCATACGGCACTATTCCGCCGAATCTGATATTCAGTTCTCGGACGTTCATGCAACGTCAAGGCGGCTGCTTTCGCCAGATGTTGGCCGATGTGGTTTGTCGACACGGAGAAGACGTCCGGGACTAGGGAGTCGTGTTGGAGTTCTTGCATCAACCTGCACATCGCCTGATTCCTGGCGGCTGCTTCGCGGCTGAAGGGGCGTGTTATACGCTTCGGAGATCGCTCAATGATCAGAAGATCTCTAAACAGGCTCCGAGCCACACCCCATGGACGAACTGCCACTATGCATCGAACATCCTCCAGACGTACTGACCAAATCGGCTCAGAACCATCTTTCAGGCTGAGCGATTCAGCGTTGAGCCAGAGGCTTGTCCCGCCATATGCCCGATGCA
>CAZTAR010000411.1:1218-4107 GCA_964611695.1 uncultured Planctomycetaceae bacterium
CTTGTACGCGATGTGTGCTGATAGGAGGCAACACCAAAGCGATGCGACGAGGCAACCGATCCGGCTTGTCAAGGTCAACTGTAAACTAGCCAAGAATGGACGAGCGTAGAGCATGCTCGCTACTGCAAGGGCCATGCACATCAGCACCAGAATCGGCCCACGGAGCCTACGCGTTAGGCGCACGGCTCTCGCAATGCAAATATCATTGCCCCTTACAGCCTCGTCGTTGTTCAACATATCAGATCGCCCCATAGCGCCCGATGCGTATCGCCTCTCCAGCTCGCGTCTTCATCTGTTTGAGCGAGGGTCCTCCGCACATGTTGAACACGAGCGGCTCAGCGGCTAACGGTGGTTGCTCCGCCCACCTCTCGATGGATGAACGCGAAACGGACGGTCTGTGGATGCATCCAAGGTTGATCCATTTCCTCGATGTTCTCGTTCATTGAGAACAGATTGTATATCGCTCCTGCAGCGGCACCAATCCCAAGCCCAATCAGGATTCCGACAATCAGCCCGGCGATAAACAGCACTGCCATCGCGCCAAGGTATGCAAGCATTTGGGCCACCATCGGCGCTGCTATGGAATACGCAAAGCCCAAGCCCATCAGCAACTGGGTTAAACGAGAGGCAAGCGAACCGAGCCGCGGTGTACAGCCGAACCCTGTTGCAAGCGCCCCACCCAGGAGGCTCATCAAACCGGCGAGCAATGAATCAAACGCCGAGCCGAAGTTCCCTTGTGTCACGTAGGTGAATCCCCAATAAGCTCCTATCCCCAAACCGATGGCGAGTCCGATGAGGAAAGGCAAAGGTACAAGGCCCGATGCATCACTCAGATTCACTGGATCATTCCCGCAGTACGTCCACCGATTATTCTGCCCGGTCAGGACCGTCTCAACGCCGTACGCCACCGGGTCCGCCGTCAGGAACCGGCCCGTCGCCGGTTCGTAGTACCGCGCCTGCATATACACAAACCCGGTGCTCGGGCGTTCATACGCCGACCAGCGTAGCTCGTGCGTCTCCGAGTCCACCATGTCCTCCGTCACTCGGTCCGTCACGCTCCCTTCGTTGCCGCGCCAGTTGAAACCGCCCGCCTGCATCCGCGACACCGGCAACGGAGCCTCGCGCGGGCACGGCGGTATCGGTGGATCATCAACACACGTCAAGTGACACGGATCATCCGTCCAATCATGATCCGGCGCGCACCGCAACAACACGAAATCACCGATCACATTCCCAAACGCATCAAACACCTGACGATGGCCAGTCTCGTTCTCACAATCGACCAGCCCAACAATGTTCCCCATGTGGTCCGACATGTACGTGTATTCACGCATCGTGTCCGGATTCCTGTCCACATACGCGCCGGTTGTACCAACCTCCCGATGCCCCGAATCGCAGAACGCTCCCGCAGCCACATACCACCGATGGTCGCTGGGTTCTTGTGGATTCCGCTGTTGTTAATGCAGGGCGTTCTATCCTTCCTTTTCTGCTTTTCTGTCCCTGTTGTTCAATTGTTCACACAAGAGTGCTGCTCCACACTCCGAGCAGGAGAGCCCCGCTCCACACCGCAGATCGTACCCACACTCAGCGCAAACAAGCACCCCTTGCTCTGCTAGCGCTGCTCTCAGTCCTCGACGCACACTCTTGCGCACTATCCACTGAATTCCAATGGCCAAGGAGAAGCCCAACACTGGCGAAAACACCAATCCCAACAGCATTATTGCAGGGTGCAAGCCAATCAAGATTCCACGCTTTACGATAATTGCTGCAATAACGAGTCCTGCGGGAAGCAGCAGGCAGATGGTCAGCAGAACAACAATACCAACCGGCCGCATCGCTTTGTTGAGAGCGGTTATTCCGTCCTTTTTATTCGGAAACAATGCGAGTTCTGGGTATAGTCGATTTCGCAGGAAGTGCTTCATGCAATCACCACCTGACCATCGCCTCTGGAAAGCCAGAATTCGCGTGTGTCCCCGTCTAATGGCCAATGTGGATTTAGTACATACACTGGCAGTGGGCGAGGCAAGCCGGGTGCGGCCTTATTGCGTATAACATCAGTTGCATCGGACAAGATCCATGAATACAGCAGATCGGCCCAAAGGTATCCCATCAGTGCGAATAACCACCAGTGGCGGGGATAAGGATGAGAAGTGCCCACCACGTTGCGCCGATCAAGCCTTTCGCAAAAAAAGCCGCGAGAGCCGAATAACCGACGCCAAGACCCAGGCTCCCAAGAACAGCCAGGATTCCTGAAATAACCGTCGCTAATATCAGGGAGTTGTCAATGTCATTCAAAAGGTTCGGATCGGAACCGAGTTTGCAGGCCCTGACTCTTATGGTCCAAAGGTATACGGCAAGCAGCGCGAACAAGAGCGCAAAAACCAGCAGTATGATACCTATTACTGCAAACAAGCCAACGAGTTGGCCACTCGGATCCGTAAGGTTTACTGGATCATTTCCACAATACACCCAACGATTGTTCTGCCCCGAAGCCAACGGCATCAAATCATACGGCACCGCATCCGCCGTCAGGAATCTCCCCGTCGCTGGTTCATAGTACCGCGCCTGCATATACACAAACCCGGTGCTCGGGCGTTCATACGCCGACCAGCGCAGCTCGAACGTCTCCGAGTCCACCATGTCCTCCGTCACACGGTCCGTCACGCTCCCTTCATTCCCGCGCCAGTTGAAACCGCCCGTCTGCATCCGCGCGATCGGCTGGGCTGGCGGCTTCGGACACACCGGCGGCGCCCACAGCCCCATCGTCGCCAGGTGGCACGGAATATCTGTCCAATCATGATCCGCCGCACAGTGCAACAACGCGAAATCACCAATCACATTCCCAAACGCATCGAACACCTGACGATGCCCAGTCTCGTTCTCACAATC
>CAZTAR010000412.1:0-4101 GCA_964611695.1 uncultured Planctomycetaceae bacterium
CTTGACACGCAACGGGCTTTCATAGAAGAGCCGCGCGCGTCGGCAAGCGGTCAGCATTCGATTGCATTGGAAGTCAGCGCACGTGAGACAGGATTTCCATTCTGGGTGAGTGCGAGAAAGGATTCTCGCACCAGCAGGAAAACCGTTTATCCCCGTCGGCCACGGGGGGCCGACGCTACCGCTCGCACGAGCAGACGAAGCAAGCCACGGCCAAGGTGGCGCTTGACCGTGCCACCCATCCCGTGACCCGTGACAGGGCACGAAGCTTGTCGCGGCCTTTCCAAAAGAAAAACCGCCCGCCTGACATGTCATCAAGCGGGGCGGCGTTTTCTCGTGCGCCTGGGTAGGCGCGGTCTTCTCTATTCAAGGCTCGCCAAAGCGAGTCTTCTCACCGTCGGCGTCGCAGGCCGAATCTCAGGCTCACAAGACCCACAAAGAGGAGCGAGAGGGTCTGGACCATGCCGCATCCGCAAACGTTGTTGCACACCGGGATGAGATCCACCACAGGCGGTCCGTTGGTGGTGTTTCCTTCGGTCTTCGGCGTTGCGTTGCCGGTGGGCGAAGGAGGCGGGGGCTGTGGTGGGGCGTGACAGGCATCGCAGTCCGTGTCCACACCAAAGAAGGTGCCGCCAAGTTTTCCACAACCTTCTTCACTGGTGAACCAACAACTCCAGTTGGCGAAGCAGCAGGCGCCGGTGGGCGGTGGCGGCGGCTCGGGGCAGTCGGCGCAGACAGTGTCAACGCCCAGGAATGTGCCGAAGCTGGCGTCACAGGCCGCCTGAGTTGTGATGCTGCATCCAATATTGTCGTAGCAGCATGCGCCGGTGGTCGGCGGGTTGTCGCAGTCGCCCGGAATGACGCTGATCTCGACAAGGCACCAGGTGAGCCACTGCTGCCCAGCAAACCAGTGGCCTCCAATGTTGCCGGAGGTGTCACGGGCCACCAGGATGATGAAGTGATTCCCCAGCGGGTACGGATCCGTTCGCTCTGTGACGCTAAATTGATCCTCGGGATCGCTCCAGACGGGAAGGACGGAGGAAGGATCACCAGGATCGAGCTGTTGGGTCTCGATCAAGATGAGCTCTACGCCGGGGCAGTTGTCGCCCGCGTCGATGAGTTCAGGAATCCACCAACCATAGTTATGCTCCTCGATCTGATCGATGATCTCTTCCGGAAGGACCGAGTCACACGGCGGGTTTGTGATGTCGATGATGTCATGGGGCATCGGACCCGACCAGGGACCCGGGTAATTGTCATACCAATACTCGCAGAAGTCGAAGTGCGGGCGCTGGTTATCCAAGACCGTGACCGTCTGCGTGCAGGTGGCGCCGACGTTGTCGGACATGTCCGTGACTGTCCAGGTCAGGGTGGTCACACCGACGGGGAATTCGACCAAGACCGGTCCCATCTCTTCGCAGTCCGGCTCATTCCCAGGGCTGTACACGTAGTACCACCAGTCGTATGGAACAGTCTCGCCGGTGGGGAGCAACGTACTCCCTTCGTACTCCACGCTCTTGACGGCACAGTTGTCGCTCCAGCATGGCGGCATAATGGAAACGTAGGCGCTGCACCAACCCGGCCAGTTGTAGATCGGGTCGTCAGTGGGCTCGGGGAGATCCGGTCCGCACGAGATCACCGGGTCCGTGAGGTCCTGAACGGTGATGACCTGGGTGCAGTGTTCCGATTCGTTTCCACAGGCATCCTCAAGCCACCATTGAACCTCTGTGGTGCCGACGGGGAAGGAACCCGTGTAGGTGCCGTCTTCATTGTCATACAGCCTCACGTTGCCAGGAGTGCCTGAAGTGATTGGCAGCACCCCGACCAACTGGTCATGATGCACGGTGACGTCGCTGCAATAGTCGGAACCGGTGGGCGCGGTAATCGTGATTACGGCATGACAGTTCCCCTCTTCCTCGATCGTCACATTGTCCGGGCAGCTACCGGGATCCACTGCTGGCCCCGTGGTGTCGACAAATTCAACCCAGAATTGGAATTGCGAACAGTTGTCCCATTCATCGCATACTTCGATCTCGACCCAGGTGCCACTATCGGGGCAGTCGCCCAAGTCAGCGAAGACCGTACCAGCGATAGGAGTCTGCGTGACAACGAGGTTGTTCCAATCGGTGCAGTTGTCGCTCAGGTTCTCCGCACTGAAGAACGGAACTTCAACCGGTGGATCTTCCGGCGAAACACAGGAATAGTCGTCGAAAAATACGCTGTCATCCGTGTAATCCGGAAGCACAGCCTCGCAGAGTGAGTTTACTTCCAGTTCCGTGTATCCATCGGTGTTTCCTGGCCCGTCGGCGAAGAGCCTGGCACAAATGTCGGGAGCGGTGCAGTCCTCGATCTCGACCCAGGTGGTGCAGTAGCCGAAGTTTTCGTCGTAGTAGGGATGCTCGCCGTCCCCGACGGTCAGTCGTAACTCATGCGGACCGATGTCGGCACAGGTGAAGACGGCACAGTTGTCATCGGTAATCCACGCGTTGGTGATCGGATCCCGGCGCTCGACCTTGAAGGGTCGGAGCTCGCCGCAGTTGGCATCGCCGCCTTCAAAGAGGTCTTGCCAGCAGAATGTCACTTGGTCGTTCATACTGCCGTCATCGGCAACCGCATCTTCGCTCAGGCACCCATCCAACTCCCAATCCCCGACGCAGACCGGAGCCGGCTCCACCTGATAGCCCGCGACGAGTGTACCTTCAGCCAGCACAAAATCGGTGTAGGGTCCGCCACTCTGGTCCGGGGGATTGGGCTGGCACGTGGTCGTACCGTAGGCCCGAATCCGAAGCGGTACGTTATCGCAGTAGTCGTCTGGGAGTACAACCTCGAACGTGTAATCTCCCACCAATGCACTCTCCGCATCAAAGAAGTCTTGTGAGTTGTCACACCCCAGGAGAATCGGCGGAGTGCCATTGATTGAAAAGCCCGTCGATCCCCATGTCTCGGCTCCGTCACCTGGGACGAAGTTGACTTTGACGTACACTTGAATCGTTTCACCGAGACCCACGAAGATAGGCGTCGGCGGGGGGCCGCCACCGTCCTCCTAGCTGACAACCACGCCGTTGATCTGTATCTCATCGAATACGATCGTCGCGTTTGCCGTGCCTGGCCAGGCGAGCAATGACAGGATCAGGCACACTCCTGTACATGCCAACAATTTGCCTCTGCGGTCCATCAGTTAATACCTCCTAAAAAGAAAAGATTCCGTTCCGATGTTTGTGCAATTGCACAGATGGCGTCGGCGGACCATCCGCGCTGTTCCCAACACCACGCAATTGCGCCCGCTTCGCGCTGAGCGCTGTTACCATGAGCGCCGCACCGCGTATCCCCGAACTTTCGAAGATGCTTTTTTTCGATATTGCGTTTGACTGGATTCGCCTCCTTCCGCGAGGGCTAAGTGTGTAGTCGCGTCGAGCGACGCCGACCACACTCCGATGAAGCCGCCTCCAGATAAGCTGCCAGGCCTCTAACGGCCCTCCGGCCGCACCGTTACGTTATATCGGGAGCATACTTGCGGACGCAAGAACGAGTGATACTTTTTTATCATTTTTTTTGGACTGCTGGATTGTTCATTGAGCCGGAGGTGTTGATTGCTCGTGATGATTTCGCAAAGTGTCATGCACAATTTGGCTGAGCGCCAAAGTGCGAAACGTCATGGCTCCGGTTCGATTGGAACGTAAGAGAAGTCATGTTGTATAGGGAATATACCTCATGTTTCGCAACTCACATTCGATTACGAAAGGTGAGGTCGCTCCTTCGCGCAGTTACATTCATCGTGTTGTGGCTGACGTCTCGGTGTGATGTTGGGTGTAGTCGATTATCTCTATAAGAGCAGTTGAAGGTTGAGCTTGCTATTCCGTCAGCAATGATCAGAGCCTCGCGCGTTAGCAAGCGGTCATTGTTCGATTTCATGGGAGGTCAGCCAAACGGTTCTGCCCGTCGGCCACGGGGGGCCGACGCTACAGCGAACTGTACGCGCTTGATCTTAAAATATTGTAAACAAAGATGTTGGGCGCGGATGTTGCTATCGAACTGCAATACATGCAATGTGAATTGGCATGATGCCACGGATTCATAATTGAAGTAATTCCGGATATTAAAATC
>CAZTAR010000413.1:0-4089 GCA_964611695.1 uncultured Planctomycetaceae bacterium
CCTCGGTGTTTGTCATAAGGGTTTGCCGGAGTTTGATGCTTCGCGGCACATCAGTAACGGTGCGGACGATAATGCGTCTGGGACGGCAATGGTCTTGGCAATGGCGAAGGCGTATACGCAAGGCGCGGGGCCGAATCGCTCCATTCTGCTGATTGCCTTTTCCGCGGAAGAGCTGGGATTGTTCGGTTCTCGGCATTTTGTTCAGCATCCGACGGTTGACCTGGGGCAATGTGTGGCCATGTTGAACTTCGATATGGTCGGGCGGTTGAGAGATGACCGGCTTGATGTGTACGGTTTGGGAAGCTCTCCCGGTTTTTCGGAAATGGTTGATCGTCTTGCCGAGCCTTACGGTTTGAATATTCGCAGTGGGACGACTTTCTTCGGTGGTTCGGACCATGCGCCGTTTTATCGCGCCGGTTTGCCAGTGATGTTCTTCTTTACGGGTATCCACAAGCAGTATCACCAGGCGGAAGACGATACCGAGTTGATCAATGCCGATGGCGCCATGCGTATTGCGAAGCTGGCCGCAGATTGTATCGATGAGATCGACGCGGACCCTGAACGGCCGGCCTTTAAGGAGGGGAAGTCCAATCGCCGTGGGGAACGCCGCCGAGGACGACAACCTGTTGTTGCCGGATCGAAGCGCGAATCGAAGTCCGAGTCGAAACCCGAGTTGGCGTCCCAGTCGGAGTTTGCAACGGAACGCCAATCGGGGCCCCCGGCGGAGGTCGAACCCACATTCGGTGGCCGATCGGATCGTGTTGTGCTTGGGGTCATGCTCGGCCCGGAGAAGGGGATGGGTGTGGTCGTGGCCCGGGTGTCCAAGGATTCACCGGCATCCCGCGCGGGTGTGAGGCGTGGTGATTGGATTGTCGGGCTTGGGGACAAAACGATTGCCTCGCGGCGCGATCTTGTCGCGGCGTTGGGCGGATTCGAGCGGGGTGTCAGTACGATTGTTACAGTCAGGCGTGGTGAGGATGTACTGAAGTTGGGTGTGGTGTTTGGGCGGCCTGGTGAGGAAGTTGTGCGGCAGGCGGTGAAACTCGAAGCTGAGAGTCGAAACGGTGTGGATCGTCTGATTGAAGATGGGCTGGTTGCTGGGGAAGGGGGGCTTGATCGGCAGACGGAGGTGACGGAGACCGTTGCACGACAGCTCGTTCATGCGCTGGATATGTTCCTTCCGCATTTGGATGATGAGGCCGAGGTCTCGGTCGAGATCAAGGGTGGTCGTTTCACGTCGGCCAAGCTCGCGATGTCCGCTCGGCTTTGGCGGGATTCGATGGATGACATTCGCGTGGGGGAGTTGCCGTTGGCACTTCGGTATGCTTTGAAGGTTTCACGGGACGATGACCGCCGGCCGGAGGAGATTGTGGTTGGTGTGGATTCGCAGGTGCAGGAGGGGATCGTCAAGTACGGTTTCAAGTTTAATCTCACTTTGCCCCTCAAGTATCGCGTGATTGGCAACCAGGGTGATGGGAAGGGGCGGGAGGCTGGACTGCGGCCCGGGCGGGGTGCGTCTGGAGGAGAGAAGGGAGTCAAGGGGCAGGCCGAGGTTCTGCCTGCGTTGAAGTCCCCGCAGAAGACGGCCGCGTGAAGTTCGGCGATTTCCGCAATATTGGGAAGTGGTTCGTTTTGGCACAGTGCATGGTTTGTTTGCCCGTGCCGGCACTGGCAGCAAGCTGCCAGTGGCACCCACGTGTTTGCCCCTCTCTTACGGTCGGGGTTCTGATTTGGGTGATGCGATTGCCCTGGGCAGGTTCTTCTCTCGATGTGTTCGGTTTGACAGGATTGTGGGGCGATGGTAACCTTGCGTAGTTCAGAGTGATACGGTGGCGTTCCCGCTTTGTCTGGCGGAGGCGGCGTCATCAGCCTGGGGTGTGCATCGGACAGGCCATGCTTCGCAACATCCATATGCCGGCGTTGTTGGTGATGGGGATGATTCTGGTCTGTGGCTGTCACCAAGGGACGGGCGCCCCGACGGTTCTCGACTGCCGGGCTCAGCCTTATGTTCCTGATTTGCCTGTTCCGATTAAGTTTGAGAGAGACGAGCGCAGCTCCAGGTATTCGTATGGTGCGGGTTTCCGCACTGTGAAGGACATTTACGAGGGAAAATCGGACGCATTGGCGGTACGCAACTTCTATTCGCATTACATGCCTTTGGCGGATTGGGAACTGGTGGACGAGGCGCTTCAAAACGCGGTCTATCAGTTGAATTTCCGCAAGGGGCAGGAACGGTGTGAGATCAGGATCGAGCGTACGCCGTCCGGTCTCCGCGGGACGATCACGAGAATCCAGGCAACGATCGGACAGGACAGCGCGGGCGCGCCGCCACGATCGACGGGTTGAGACACGACGAGCATGAAAACTGAAAGACGACAAGATTTACGGACTAACGAGCTTTCGACGCAACTGGAAGATGTGGGCCAGTACGTCAAGCAGAATGCGGTGACACTGACGATTGCGGTGGCCGTGTTGGCCGCCATCACGGTCGGGGGTTTCGCCTTCCACCATTCGCAGGCCAACCGCCGCGCGGAAGCCTGGAATACGATTGGCAACTACGATTCGACGATTGAACCGGCCGAGATGGTCGCGCAGGCTGAAGCCGTTGTGGCCGACGACATCTCTCCGGAGATCACGGTCGCCGCGCTGCTTCGGATCGTTGGGACCTCAATGATGGAATACGCAATGCCAACCTCGGACGCGGGGGGGGCGGACAGTGCAAGTGCGTCCTCAGGTGTTGATTGGTTGGAGAAAGCGGAGGCTGCTTATTCGCGAATCGTGAAGGACTTCGCGAAGCATGAGATTGCCGCCGGTTGCTCGATGATTGCACTGGGCGTTGTGGCGGAGAACCGAGGCGATATGGAGGGGGCCACGCAGTGGTACCACCGTGTCGTGGAGAACGCGTCTCTCGCCGACACGCCGCTTTTGAACCAGGCAGAGTATCGCCTCGCGGGTTTGGATTCGTGGTCGTCGCCGATTGTATTTCCACCGCCGCTAGCCGGACCGGAACCTGACCCGGCCGAACTCGCGGAAAAGAAGGCCACGCCTCCGGACGTCGCGCAGATCAACAAGCCGCCTGTTGCAAAGAAGGCATTTGGGGGGACGCCCAGTCCAGTCTCTCAGAAGCCGAAAGCGAATACCGACATGAGGCCGGCCGGTCCCAAACCCGTCCCGACCACCATGCCGGCTGACTCTGAATAAGCCGCATCTCCGTCAATGGAGCCCTAATCGCATGAGACCGGACACCGTCAAGACCCGCGGGCTGCACGTCGGCATCCGCTTCGCACCTCGCGTCAATTTAGATAAGCAACACAAGCAGCAATTCCAGGCGAAATGCAACGAAGGTTTCGATTGGCGACGGCAGGATTTCGCCCAAAACGCCTGGCAGCTCGTGAGTCCCCAGGTGGATGGTGATCCGCGCAGCCAGCTCAAGCTTTCCGTTCACCCAGATGGGCTCAACTTCGAGGATTTCTTCCCGACGGGTCCGCTCGATCTGTTCTTCGATAATTTGAAGCTGGCGATGGAATGTGTGGCGTCGGTTTTCAAACCACGGATGATCGTAGGCTCCGGGGTGGCGATCCGTCAGACGATGGATGCCGAAGATGGAGACGCTCGTATCTTCCTGGGACAGCGCTGTCTGAACCTTGACGATCGCCTGGAGCCGCTTGGTCGGCCGGTTCATGCCGTGGGTCTCAAGATGCTATTGCCCCCGCTGCCGGGAGAGGGCAATCCGAAGTGGCACGCGGAGGTCAAGATTGAATCTCTCGTGGAAGATGTGAGCCAGCTGTATGTCGAAGTTGACGCTCGTTGGACCGATGCGGTGGCCTGGAACCCAGAGGCCATCATCGAGCGGGTGAAAACGACGCATGCTTTCGCCGCCACGCAGATCATTGGGTTTCTTGAAGGGTTGGGTCGCAGTGGCCCGCCCCTTTAGTAACTATCTCAGAATACCTCCAGACTATGCCAAGCCCAATGTGGCACCGCCGTCTCGGCGGTGGAAACACAGGCGAGACGCCTGTGCCACAATTCTGAGATAGTTTCTTAGAGCATTTTAGGTATGAGATGGCATTCTCTGTGGCGGAGATCAGA
>CAZTAR010000414.1:0-4076 GCA_964611695.1 uncultured Planctomycetaceae bacterium
AGTCGAAGTAAATCTGATTGTCGAAGAACAACTGCGTGATCAGGAACTGGCACCCCGCATCCACTTTTCGCTTGAGGTTGACCATGTCCTGGTCGAGGTCCCGATCGCCATCCTTGCCGACACACTCCGTGTGCCCCTCAGTATAACACGCGCCGCCGACGCAAAAGTTGTAGCAGCGTTTGATGAAAGCAACCAACGCATCAGCATGTTCAAAACCACCGCGAATGGCACGAAACTGATCCTCCCCCTGGGGCGGATCGCCTCGCAGGGCAAGGATATTCTCAATGCCCGCGGCTTCCAGCCGTTGAAGAATCCCCTCAATCTCGTGACTGGTCGAACCCACGCAGGTCAGATGAGCCAGCGCCTCGAACTCGTACTCACCCTGCGCCTCCGCGAGAAGCTCCATCGTTCGATCGCGCGTGCTGCCCCCCGCGCCGTAGGTCACGGAAATAAAGGTCGGCTTGAGATCGCGAAGGGAGATAATCGAATCCCGAAGCACCTTCAAGCCCGCCTCGGTCTTGGGCGGGAAAAACTCAAAAGAAAACGCCGGTCGCCCCATCGATAGCAGTTCAGAAATCCTCATGTCATCTTCTCGTCTGATTCATCGCACAGTCCCATGGGCGTCACGTCGCATCGCATCGGTGGTATCTGATCTTCAACCTCTCACCACCCCAACGGCCGCCTCGCACCGGGAGTATAACGAACACCCTCTCACTTGGCAGCCCGCAACGTCCAACCCCCCGTGTGCAACGACGCCCGTAGCGTCGCCCCTCCATATTGGATGACACCCGTAGCGTTGCCCCCCATGCAGGACGACCCCGTAGCGTCGGCCCCCCGTGGCCGACGTGAAACACGCGATGCTTTCAAATGCCGACCGGAACATCAACAACCACACGAAAACTCAAGCTGTGTCGCAGCTTTTGACAACCGGGTGCCGCAGAGCTAGTGTAGCCACCGTGAAAACCGTGGCTGTCATCCCGGCGCGCTATGCCTCCTCCCGGTTCCCAGGCAAACCCCTTGCCAACGAAACCGGCAAATACCTTATCCAACACGTGTACGAACAGGTCTCTCGGGCCAAGTCCATTTCCTCGGTCATTGTCGCCACGGATGAACCACGAATCATCGCGGCGGTCCAATCCTTCGGCGGCAAAGCCGTGATGACCCGCGCGGACCACCCCAGTGGCACCGACCGCGTCGCCGAAGTCGCAGGCAGTTTGGACGCCGACATCATCGTCAACGTCCAAGGCGACGAACCCGAACTCGAGCCCGCCAGTATCGATCAGCTGGTGGCCCTCTTTTCCGACAGCACGAATGTCTTTGTCGGCACGCTCGCATGTCCCTTCCCCGCCGGAACGGACCCCACCGATCCCAACGCCGTCAAAGTCGTCCTCGACACGCGCGGCAATGCGATCTACTTCTCGCGCTCGCTGATTCCTTATCCACGAGAACAGGCCGGCAGACCGGAGAAACCCGGCAACTGGCTATTGCACCTGGGCATTTACGCCTATCGCCGAACGTTCTTATTGGAATTGGCCTCGCTCGCACCGACGCCGTTGGAAATGCGTGAGAAACTGGAACAACTCCGCATCCTGGAACACGGCTTCACCATCGCCGTCGCCGAAGTGGATCGATCCCCCATCGGCATCGACACGCCGGAAGACTACGCGGCGTTTGTGCGGCGGGTTGACGGACGGTAGGATCAAGACTCTCGCCTAAGTAAGTTGCACATTCCATACGGGTGGTACGGGCATCTTGCCCGTGCGGTTACGGGCGGGACGCCCGTACCACCCTTCGACATTCGTCCCATTCTTCGACATTCGTCCCGCCCTTCAACATTCGTTCAGTCTATTGATACGCAGAGCCAAATGGCAGAGGTTTGGAGCGATCAGGATCGACCTCCTTCATAGCGTTTCACGTTGATATGTGGCACTGGCGTCTCGCCGGTGAGGCAATGGCCCTCGGCCTCCTCGCTTCCACCGGTGAGACGCCAGTGCCACACTCAATCGTGAACTGCCCTAATGACGACGACGAGAGATTGTCAGGCTTGGAATAGCACCTGCCGCCGGTAGTGATCTAAACCGCGCGTGTCGTGGTGATCAGAGCCACGCGCCCCAGCAAGCGGTCAGTGTTCGATCGTGTAGGCTACGAGTCAACCGGTGATCCCCATCGGCCACGGGGGGCCAACGCTACCGCGAAGAATGCACGCTCAAGCCAAAAAGGCTTTAACTTGCAGTTTGAGCCAGTTCCTTCGCCTCTTCGTTCGGCTGCTGAGCGGCGGTTGGTTTGTTGGCGAGCAGACCGACCTCGACCCAGAAGCGGCCAAATGCGGAGTCACAAGGAAGCACCAGTTTCATCATGTTTTTCATGCTGGGAAGAATGTGCCCCTCACCAATGACAACGTGAGGGAGTGAAATATTGCATGACATCCCATCGAGCTTTGACTTGGCGTGCCCGGCGACCATATTGGCCAATTCGCCCAGCGCGTCGGCGAAGTCCTCGTGGTCCTTCGATATCTCCACACCTGCAAACTTGCTGGAAATCTTCGTCGCGGACTGTAGTGGCAAACACAACGTGACCGAGCCTGTCACATCGCCAGACAGAAAGATCACCGCCGAGACATCGGCCAGCGACACGGTGTCGTCCTTCACGAATGGCTTGCTAATAAAGATATCCGCCTGCAGCATCGTGGTGAACACGTGCTTGATGCTTACGATCACCGGGTTGATGTAACGGACATCCATAGTACGTCAGTACGACAGTTCGCTTCACCACAAAAACGAATCCGGAGGCTGTTTGCCAGCCTTCCAGACACTAGGGAGACATCGGGCCAATAGCGAAGAAGATAAAGATTCCACCCAAGTTTCGCGGGCTTGGACCTTTTTTTGCCGCTTATGAGACCACAAGGCAGTCTCATCTCGCGTTTCCGGAACATCGAACTCACAGCTTCCTCGGCCGGTTTGGGCTGTTTTGACGCCGAAGGGTGACACGTTGGCATATTCCGACGACCATCGTGGCTCAACACAAACCTCGCTCCATCGGAGCGGCGGGAAGCCTGGTGGCAAAGTCCGCGAAAACAGCCTTCGTGTGCAGAAGTTGCTTAAACCCCAACCGTTCGAGGGATTGAACTCGGGAACGGTTTGCCGTCTGCAAGCCAGAGGTATGCCAGTCTTGGTCGGAGGCTCGGCGGGAGGATGGCGCGGACGGTAAGTCGGGCAAGAGGCCGGCCGGCGAAGACACCGATCAGCCCGCCAGGCAGTTGCACACCAAAGTGGGCCATCATGTAAGGCAAACCCCAGGCGAAGAGATGCGGCGCTTCCTGCCACCAACCGACTGCCACAATAACGCCTGCCACGAGGGACAAGCTCAGGGTGAGTGCAATACACGCCGCGCGGCGCCAGTGTGGAAACACGACCTCCGCCATGGCGCCGAAAGCGAAAGCGGACAGACAGGAGAGCCCCAGGACCAAGCTCATGAAGGACCGGTAGTAATCGCAGTCTGTCTTCACCCCCAGCGGGCCGAGGCTGCCGGACCAAGTTCGGACGACATTTCCGCCGACGAGCCGGGTGGAATACCCGCTGTTGGTGGTCAGTTCGTCCAGCGTCGCGTAACTCAGAGCCCCCTCGGCGACGCCCAAGTTGAAGAATACTGCGACGACCAGCAGAATCCAGAGGCCCAGCAGTAAGGAAGTCGCCCGGTTCAGCCAGGGGCGCAGCACGGTTGAACCATCGTTGGCAGCTTGATGGCGGCCACATTCGGGACACCGGACCAACGGGATTCCAAGTCGCGCATCGCGACGAACCGGGAGCGTGCGGAGATTGTATCCGCAGCTGTCGCAAAAGCGGTCCAAGTCGATGACTGCGCACGGGGCCGCCGCAGCATCCGACTCGGCTATCCGAGCATCCACCTCAATGGTCGTCGCGCACATCTCGCAGATTCCACGTTCATACTCGATCGTTCCAACATGGACTTGGGGTTTGGGGAGCAAGTATTCTGCGCGAAGCGAGAATCGTCGGCTTTCGCCAACCGTCGGCTTCCGCTGACGGTACTTGCGCGTGAGGCGAGTCCGATAGGCCACG
>CAZTAR010000415.1:0-4070 GCA_964611695.1 uncultured Planctomycetaceae bacterium
CAGATCGAGGCCCAGGGCCTGGACCGCAAGGACTACGAATGGTACCTCGACCTGCGAAGGTACGGCTCGGTCCCCCACGGCGGCTTCGGCCTCGGCGTCGAACGCACCGTCGCCTGGCTCTGCGGGCTGGAACACATCCGCGAGACCATCCCGTTCCCGCGGATGATGGGCAAGTTCTACCCATAGATCCCGCTGTGTGCTGGGTGCCATGTTTTCACGCGACGAAGTCGCGGGTAAGCATGTTGGATGACGAGGTGGGTGGCACGGTTCAACAAGTTGGGTAGCATGGTTAAGCAGCTGGGTGGCATGGTTAAGCAGCTGGGTGGCACGGGTTAGCAACCGGGGTGGCATGGGTTCGCGGAGCCGCCCCGGGCGGCGGAGCTTACCCGTGTGAAAAACCTCACGGCACTCGCACGGGTAACGCATGAGTCACCCTGCAAGGTGCCCCACGCGTTACCCATGCCACCCCCTCTGGCACCCAACACCCGGCACCCACCCACCCCGCCGAAAGTTTTTTTTGTTTTTCTTTGCCGGCCTGGGCGAGCATGTGTTTGTCATGTCCGCGTTGCCATGAGTTTACACCAGAAAAAAGTGGCATTGCCCGCAAATGCCCGCAAAGTCTGTGGAGCCTCGTGTCGCTTGTCCGGAGGGCGGTTGGATCGCGGCCGGTAGTTATGCTTGCTCAGCGCTTCGGGTTTTGGGAACCTTTTTCTTATTGGGTATCATGCAGGACGCGACCTGAAGGTGGTGACACTCGGCGATCGACGGGCGTTTCAGCTCCGAAGGAGCGGAAGCACCCAGCCCACGGCGCAAGCCGTGGGACCGTGCAGCGCCGAAAGTCCGCAAGCCCTGAAAGGGCGTTAGAAGCATGCGCCGGCGCGGCTGAACTTTCGCCCCTACAAGGGCTGCATCGATTCGTTGGACTCTTGACCCACGGCTCACGCCATGGGCTACGATCTTCCGCCGCTTCGCGTCTGAGAGAGTTCTCAGCGATCAGTCTTCAGCGGTCAGCTCTTCGGGTTGGGCTTAAACCATGCTGTAGGAGGGCATTAGGAGTCATTAGTTCTGCCTGCTCAGCCGATGACCTTGAGCAAACTTTCGACGGTCTCTTGCATGCGTTCGGGCGTCAGGAATGTCTCGGCCTTGATTTCGGCGCGGATATCACATATCCGAGCAGACTGTTGGGAAGATTGAGCGTCAGCCCGCGAAATCGCTATTCCTGCCGGGGATATCTCCACAGTATCTTCGACCTGCGGGCCCCGCGGAAGCTGCTCTGTAATCGCCTTTCTGGTTCTCAAACGGCCCCATCGAGCCCAGATTTCGCGACTACCGATTCCTAACACTGGGTTTACTGTTGTTGCATCCATGGACATCTCCCGTCATCCTTGACGCGGGTGGTATCCTGCCAAAGTACGCCCCCGCGATTCTGGCGTACCGACTAACGCTCTATCACGCCTCCTGTGAACGGCTCACCGGAACCCATAGAGCCGGAGTACCCTTCCTCGGGCACCGGTCCCCCGGAGCCTACCCAGCGTTGGTGATTGGCCTTCCACTGCAAACCCTGGAACAGCCCGACCAAACCCCAATTCAGTACGCCAATGACACCCAAAACCGCCGCAAGAACATCTTGAACAAAGCTGATCGTCGTAGGTGATGAAATCGCCACAATTGACGAACGTGTTTCCACCGATCTTGATCCCATACTTCCCGGGAATGTCCCACGGCATCTTATGAAACTCCCAATCGCAGCTGTGACTCTTCTTGGGGCGGAGATTGGTAAACGAACACACCCGGGCGCACTTTCCCATTGCCTCGTCCGTTGTCCCCGGCGAGCTTCGGCTCCGGTGGCGATCCCTTGATCGACAGCGCCGGACTTGGAACGTCCGGGTTGGCATCAGCCTTGCCGCTCACGAGTTCTGCCGTCGTCAAGAGAATCGCCCCTTTGGCCTTCATCTGACGCATTGCAAGCTCGGCGTCGCTGGCACACCAATGCCCGCAGGCATCTGCAACAACAGCCACGCGCAGATATCTTGCAAGAAGCGTCAAGACGGCCGTCTTGACACACCGTTCCGCCAGGACACCAAACACAACGAACAGCTTCGCGGGAGTCACGTCGACGAGACGATCCGCTTTCGGGTTTGAAAAGAAGTCCCTGCCGCGTTTCGTAACGATCACCTGCTGGTAACGCCGAAACGGCTCAAGCGGTACATCAAGCGTGTTGTCGCCGTGAAGTACTATGCGACGAGGCATCAGCGTAAAAGGGATTTTCCGTTGACCCCAAGTCCGATCAACACAGTGCGGAGGAAAACCGTTCATCATCTCGTCGGGACGATGACACTCCAGGCTCGATATCATCGAAGCTTTGGAGATCCACGCCCAGTTCATGATTGTCCGAATATTGCGAAGCACGGCGACACGATTCGTGACCGGGGCCGCCCCGTTGGGCAGCAGGTAATCGCACTGAGTGCTCAAATCAACCAGGAGACGGTTGGAAGAACTCTGGCGCTTCGGAGATTGAACGCCGGTCGGCGAAATCGCTATTCCCGACAGGGATAACTCCACCGCACCTTCGACCGGCGGCCCCCTTGGAGGCTGTCCTGTGATCGCTTGGCCGGTGCTCGGGCCGGACAGGGCCGAGACAACGCGACTACGGATTCCTAACGCGGGGTTTACTGTTGTTGCATCCATGCACGTCTCCTGTCATCCTTGACGCGGGTGGTATCCCGCTGAAGCACGCCCCCAGTGATTCCGGCGTACCGACTAACGATTCATCACGCCTTTCGTTGGACGGCAGCTCGTCCCCCCGTCGTCATCGTCCCACCGTTCAGTTTCCCTTTCCGCTTTCGCTGGGTCGGTGAAGGCGAGATTCGCCTTTGCCGTTTTGCATTTCCGTCATCTCAGTCCGGCCTCCCTCAAATCGAATCTCACCAGTTCGCGAACCATCGGATGCTCCGCCAACTGTCCGGCATCAAGGCGCATCAGATTGCCCTCGAGTTGCTCAAGGTGTCCCACCAGTAGTCCGGACGATGCCTTCCGGAGGCTGCCAAGCATGTGGGGTGGCGCGAAGATGACCAAGTGATCGATCTCGTGTTCTCCGGTTTTCTTCTGCAGCCACCCCACCGTCTCACCCGTGAACCGTCGCTTTTTTTCCTCGACGTCATGTGTCATGCCTTCCCCGGTCTGCGGCCGCAGGTGTTCGTGCTCTGGAAACGTGTTTTCGAGCATGTCGTACTCGTCAACGTGGGGGGTATTACGCTTGGTCAAGCGGCAGCACAGAAGCCGACAATGCTCCGAATCCACCAAGGCAAACCATGCGTGATTCCTTCGGTCGGCGTTCGTCGTCATCGATGTTCTCCTTGCTGTGCTCTCCAATCCTGCATGTCTCTCCGGTCTCTCCCGCGGCCTTGGGCGCGAGTCGGTTCATCGAGTGAGACGCGAATCCATAGGCATCTGTGAGCATGGCGATTGCAGAATCGGTAACTCGAAGGATATTGCCGAAACGTCACCTGCTCATCCCGCCGCCGTCATCGTCCCACCGTTCAATTCCCCTCTTCGTTTCCGCTGGGCCCGGGTCACTCCCACTCCAACTTTCCGCAGGCACGCCATGGGCGAGCAAGAACACCTGCACGGTGGTGCCGGTCGTGAATACCCCCACAACGGTGCCGGTCGTTGGCTCGACTTCCGCGGTAGCCTCACGCACCTCCACGCCGGTAATCCTTTTGATCTCCTGCCGCAACATCTCGGAGGCGTTGGCGAACAACTGTCTGTGGAAGTCTTGTACCTGAGCAGCGCCCTCGGGGCTTTTCGCCAGAGCCCGCTCGGCTTCCGACAAGGCCCCGTGCAGCGTGATCACCAGCGTGGTGTCGCTCAGCACCACGGTCACGGACGTGGGCGTGATGCCCGTCCTCTGATGTTCGAAAACACTGGCCGCCTGGGCAATCTGGCGAGCCATTGTTGAATTGGTTTTGTCCATGGCCTTCTTCCTTGACCGCTACGGCCACTGACTACCACCGCACAAAAAAACTAGGTTGGCAAAACTGCCTTGAGTTCTTGTGGGGACTTTCGACGAT
>CAZTAR010000416.1:0-4062 GCA_964611695.1 uncultured Planctomycetaceae bacterium
AGACTAGCCGTCGTCCGGCCGGTGCCGAGTCGGATTCCGATTTTTCATTATCTCGCTGTACGGCATCGGACATTGGAAGCATCCAGAAAAAACGTCCAAGCACACCTGAAGATCACGCTGGACGGCCCATAGTATAAGAGGCTGTCGGCAACCTCGCCCCACCCGAGACTTGTCCGCACCAGCATCGTCTTTCGAACCGTGGGAATCCAGCAAAGCTCCGGTTCTGCGGGTACTTCCGTCGCCCCTCAAACGGTATCCGCCCACAAATCACAGGTCATGAGCCAGGTCCAAGATCGTCGTCGGCAGATATCTTCGTCGGCTTGGGAAGATCGGGCGTTGTATCCTACATGCGAAGCTAAGTTGCATCGCTTTTCAGCGATCCGCCTCCCGCATGCGGCGCGTTTTTGAAGGGGATTGCCCCACTCGCGATTCATCGGGTATGATACCGCGAACCTTTCGGAGCCCGACCTTGCGAGAGGTCGGTACGTGCCAATGAGACCGAAAACCATGAAACAATGCTTGGTTCTTGTCTGTCTTTCGATGATGGCGATGCTCACCGGTTGCGCCAATCCGCGCGAGCAGTTCGGGCGCACCTGGTATATCGACGGCGCGGGCAACTGGGGATTCGGCGTCTTGGATGTGCCGCTCGGTTTGGAAGATGCCGGCTACAAGGGTGCCGTCACGAACCACCGTTGGTCCCTCACGTTCAACCCGATGCTGGACCAGACGCTGCGTTTCATCGCGAAGGGTTCCGGCCAGGCCTTGGGCAACGAGATCACCAATTACCTCAAGCGCAACCCGGGCGCTGACGCCAACATCATCGCATTATCTGCTGGTACCGGTGTGGGTATTTGGGCGATCGAAAACATTCGCCCTCCGTATAAGCTAAACAGTTTTGTTCTGGTCGGATCGAGCCTGTCCAGCAAGTACGATACCCGCAAGGCCCTGGCGAACATGAAGGGCAATATCTACGTCTACTATTCGAGCAGCGATCCCGTCCTTCAGGGGCCGGTGAGGACGCTCGGCACCATCGACGGCACTTTCGATGATTCCGCCGGACTTGTCGGTCTTCGAGGACACGGCAAGGCGTCGGGTCGAATCGTGAACATTCGGCGCACCGCCGCGGATTCCAAACTCGGCTGGACAGGCGGACATGCCGACTGCACGAATCGACGGTTCGTGCGCGCCAAAATATCGAAGTGGATCGTCCCGAGTTCGCACCGTTCTTCTCCACGGGGTGAGGCCGCGCCTTTTTTGGACCCGCCTGACGAGCCGGCACTGTGGCCGACCTTCGCCTTCTCTCCGTCTTGGCCCGCGATTCGGTGACAACCGGACCGTTCGCCTTTTGGCGTGTATCCCTCTACCCTCGCTCTGGACGTTGATTTCCACGTGAGCCGACTTACCGGTTTGCATCCGGCCGCTTCTCCATTAAACTCACACGGCTGTGGCAAGCGTAAGCAATTAGGTCAGTGAACGACAAAGGTCCGCTATGCGAAAATGGGTCATTGCAGCAATCGTCATCATCTTGGTTTGCGTCGTGATCTCGCAGACCGTCTGCAACGATGACGCCGGAGACTGGGAGATCGTTCCGGCGACCGTCGAGAATGGTCCCATCACCATGACGATCGAGACGAGCGGAACCGTCGAACCGTTGAGCACGGTCCAGGTTGGCTGTGAAGTGACCGGCAAGATTATCGAGCTGCTTGTCGGCCCTGACGAGCCGGTCGAGAAAGATCAGGTCATCTGCCGGATCGACCCGGAACTCGCTGAGGCGGAGAACCAGCAATCTTTGGCCGATAGCGCCAAGGCCAAAAGCGTGTTGGAGGATGCCAAGCTCGCGCGGGACGAGCAGATCGCGAACCTCCCGGTGCTCACGCAGCAGGCGCTCGCCGGCAAGCAGGAGGCCGAAGCGGCTCTTGTGGATGCCGAGTACACCTGGAACCGTGTGGACAAGCTTCGCCAATCCGGTGATGCCGCCGAGGCGGAGTGGGTATCGATGAAGGCGCGGTATCTTCGTGCCAAGGCCACCCTCGTCGCGGCTGATGCCGCCCACAAGCTTGCGCTCAATAACGAGAAGATTCTTCCCGGCCGAGCCAACCAGGCGGTGGCACAGGCCGAAGCCGTTTTGCAACTCGCCGAGGCCAGGCTGAACTTCACCAAGACGCGGGTTGATCGATGCACGATTCGGTCACCGATTGACGGCATTGTTTTGAAACAGTATTTCGATGCAGGCACCACGGTGAACGCCACGTTCCAGACTCCTCCTCTTTTCCTGCTTGCCCCGAGTCTGAATCGGATGAAGGTGAGTGCGAAGGTGAGTGAGTCGGATATCTCGCACATCGAGGTCGGTCAGACGACGCGGTTCAAGGTGGTGTCCCGCCAGCCGATTACGTTCCGAGATTCGATCAAACACAAATACAACCAGCCCGAGATTCTCCAGAACGTCGTCACCTATACGGTTGACTTCGAGGTCGACAACGATGAGGCCCACACATTGATCCCAGGCCTTTCGGTGAACGTCGAGATCATCTGCGTGGATAAGCCCCAAGTGCCGCAAATCCCGAACGCGGCCCTGCGGTTCAAGCCCCCTTTGACACTGGAAGAACGGCGATCCTTGATCGACGCGGTCAAGTGGCCGGAGAAGCCCGTCACCGACTTGAACGGTGACGAAGCGCTCTATTGCTCCGAGGCTCACGCTTGGCGCTACGACGAGGCGACCTCGACATGGTCCGTCGTGCCGCTTTGGGTCGGTGTGACAGACAACATCAATACGGAGATTCTCGCGGGGGCAAAGCCGGGCGATATCTTCGTGAAGAAGGCGATCGACAAATCCAAATCGGGATACAGCCTCAAGGATACGATGAAACTCGCCAGACCGGAGAACCGCGTCCTCTAGCCCCACTGACACATGGCCGAAACACTCGAAACACCCTCCAGGAAGATCGTTTCAACCGTCGACGATCCCGACGTCAAGATCATTGTCGAGCTGCGCGGGCTCCACAAGCTCTATCCGGCTGGCAACGTCCACGCCTTGCGCGGTCTGGATGTCGATGTGCCACAGGGGCAGTACGTCGCCATCATGGGCGCCAGTGGATCGGGCAAGTCCACACTGCTCAACATCCTCGGCGCGTTGGACGTGCCGTCTCAGGGCACTTTCCGGCTTGCGGGCGAGGTCTCCAGCGAGCTCAGCCGGGATGAATTGGCCAAGCTTCGAAATACCTACATTGGCTTCATCTTTCAGAATTTCAACCTCCTCACGCGTAGCACTGCCTTGGAAAATTGCGAACTGCCCATGGTGTATGCCGGCGTTCCCGCCAAGCAACGGCGTGAGGCGGCTATCAAGGCACTCGAAATCGTCGATCTCGCCGATCGTGCCAACCACATACCCGCCGAGCTTTCAGGCGGACAACAACAGCGCGTCGCGATTGCCCGATCTCTCGTGAACACGCCGCGCATCTTGCTGGCGGACGAGCCGACCGGAAACCTCGACAGCCATACCAGTGAGGAGATCATGAGGATTCTCACGGATCTCCACGAGCGCGAGAAGTTGACGATCATCATGGTGACACACGATCCGGGGATCGCCTCCTTTACCGAACGGGTCATCGTCCTGCGGGACGGAGTGATTATCGCGGACCAACCTACACCACGTTGCGGCGGCCCCGAGGTCCCCGACGTTCGTGCATTGAGTGCTACGGAGGATTAGCGCGACCTATGCTGGCTCTTTGGATCGAGTGTTTCAAGATGGGGCTTCGGGAGTTGTGGCGGCACAAGCTCCGCAGCTTCCTGACCATGATCGGCATGATCATGGGGGTCTCCGTCGTCATCATCATTGTGAGCGTCGTGCAGGGCGTCAAAGAGTCGTTGATTGAAGACATCCGCAAGGCCGGCCGCAATATGATGTTCGTCATCAGCCAGGACACGCGGAAGACCGGTTCGGTGCGAGGCGGCAAGGGGCTTCTCTCCAGTTCGCTCTCGCGCGCCGATTCCATGGCGATCGAGCAGGAGTGCGACGCCGTCGACATGACCACGGGGATGCAGGCGCTCAACCTCCAGGTCGTC
>CAZTAR010000417.1:0-4047 GCA_964611695.1 uncultured Planctomycetaceae bacterium
TAGAAGAGCCGCGCGCGTCAGCAAGCGGTCAGCGTTCGGTCTTGTGGGGGGCGAGTAAAACGGTTATCCCCATCGGCCACGGGGGCCGACGCTACGGCGAAGCATGCCCTCTCAACACTAAAATGCTCTAGAGCGGCTCGCCGCAGGCGGGGCATCTGGGTTCACTGAGTTCGCTGAGGACCTGCGCACACCGGCTGCATCGCGTCTCGCGCGAATAGCGTGACTCAGAGAACCTGCTCAGGGCCGCGAAGACCACGATCCCAACCAATGCCCCAAACACGGCGTCTGGAACAGCCGTCGAATACTTCCACATGTACCCTGTGATGAAATCGGTCACGGCAGGAATTGGAGCCGACACGTAAACGGGATGAGCACCCGTTACCGGGTCGTAGGGCTCGACATCGTAAAGTGTCCACAGGTAACTGCAGAACGGCCACGCCATAAGGATTGCGGCAAGAGTCGCGACGACCGCGCACATGGGCAGTGACCAGAAGCGGCGCATCAGATAACCTCCCCACACTCAGGACACTGCGGACGGGCCAGACCCCTTAGGAAATAGCCACAACGCCGACACCGTGGCTGATCCGGATGCGGCGGTCCGTATCGCCGCGTTAACGCCGCAAAGGCAAGCGAGCCTAACAGGGCAGCAGGCCCAATGGTCGCGATCGAATAAGCCAAATCCCACGACATGCCCGGCAACACCGGACCGATACCTGGCAAGCCGATGCGAAGCCGCTCCCCCAAGTACGCGACAGCCTGAGATTGGGCCGAGGATCTTCCGACATAGGCGTGTGTCGGCGAGAACCATACCCCGGGCCCGCGTCCCACGCGTTCATGCCAATACCATCCGGCATAGAGCTTGAACACGCCAACCACAAACAGCGTTGCCACAATAGCGCGCAACCAACCCGGCCAGATCCGACGATTCTTCCTGGGCCCAAAGCGCCTCATGGCAGTATCCGATCTTGCACGCCATTCAGGTCAAATGTGCTTGTGGCCATGCCCTCACGGCCCGCAAGAGCGGGACGGGTAGGCATGTCTTCTCAACCTCGAATATGCTCACCCACGACTTCGTCGCGTGAAAACATGGCACGCAGCGGTGACCGCTTGCTTATAGGCGAGCGGCTTTACCCTATTCGACCGTCACGCTCTTCGCCAAATTGCGGGGCTTGTCCACGTCACAGCCGCGGAGGACGGCGGCGTGGTAGGCGAGGAGTTGTAACGGGATGATCGTGACGAGGGGTTGCAGGGGTTCGGGGACGTCCGGCACATAGAAGACGTGTTCCGCCAGCTTGCCGATCTCCGTGTCGCCCTCGGTCGCCACGGCGATCACGCGGCCTCTTCGCGCACGGACTTCCTCGATGTTGCTGATCACCTTCTCGTACTGCGAGTTCTTCGTCGCAATAAAGACCACCGGCATATCCTTGGTAATCAGGGCGATGGGGCCGTGCTTCATCTCGGCAGCCGGCATCCCTTCGGCGTGGATGTAGGAGATTTCCTTGAGCTTGAGCGCGCCCTCCAACGCCGTGGGGTAATTGTAGCCCCGGCCCAGGTACAGCCAGTTGTTGGCATCCTTGTACCGGTCTGCAACTTCACGAATCGCATCGCTCTGCTTGGTGATTTGCCCGATCTTATCGGGGATCGAATGGAGCGCCGTCAGGTAGTTCACGAGGTCTGGCTGCGACAAGTGCCTCCGTCGGCCCAGGTACAGCGCGATCATGGTGAGAACCTGCAATTGCCCGATATACGCCTTCGTGCTGGCGACGCCGATCTCGGGCCCGACGTGCAGGTACACGCCGGCGTCCGTCTCCCGCGCGATCGTCGAGCCCACGACGTTGACGAGGCCGATGGCCAGGGCACCTTTCTCCCTTGCCTCTCGCAGGGCCGCCAGGGTGTCGGCCGTCTCGCCGGACTGGCTGATCGCGAAGACCACCGTACCACTTGTCATGATCGGGTTGCGGTAGCGGAATTCCGAAGCGTACTCCACCTCTGTCGGAATCCGCGCGAGGTCTTCGAAAAGGTACTCCCCGACCAGGCCCGCGTGCCAGGCGGTGCCACAGGCGGTGATGATGATGCGTTTCGTGCGAACAAGTTCGCGGGCATAGTTTGCCAGACCGCCAAGATAGACGCGGCCTTCCGCGAGGTTGACCCGACCTCTCATGCAGTCCGCCGAGGCGTCGGGCTGCTCCATGATCTCCTTGAGCATGAAGTGTTCGTATCCGCCCAACTCGATGTCCGTCAGGGTCATCTCCAGGTCGGTGACCTCTTTGGTGACCGGCAGGGCGTCGAGCGTTGTCGTGCGGAAGCCGTCCTCCCACACAGCGGCCATTTCGCCGTCGGAGAGGTAGATGACTTGGGTGGTGTGCTGGATGACGGCCGAAGCGTCCGAAGCGACCACGTATTCGTCGTCGCCGACGCCGATAATCAGGGGGCTTCCCTTCCTGGCTGCGATGACTTTCCCAGGTTCTTCCGAGCAGATCACGGCAATGCCGTAGGTGCCGCGCACGTCACGCAGCGCCATCCGGACGGCTTCCTCGATGTCGCCGTCGTAGAAGTGGCCGACGAGTTGCGCGAGGACCTCGCTGTCGGTCTCACTGCGGAACACCACACCCTTGTCCTGCAAGTAGGTTCGCAGGGCCTGGTAGTTCTCAATGATGCCATTGTGGACAAGTGCAATCCGACCGCTGGCGTCGAGGTGCGGATGCGCGTTGGCTTTCGTCGGCGCGCCGTGGGTGGCCCATCTCGTATGCGCCATGCCGCACGTTCCGGTCATTCCCTGGGCGGCCAGCCCCGCTTCGAGAACGGAGATTCGTCCGACTTCCTTCCTCATCTGCAGACCACCGTTGCCCTGAATCGCAATACCGGCGGAGTCGTAGCCCCGGTATTCGAGTCTTTTGAGGCCTTCTAACAGGATTGGCTGTGCTTCTCGAAAACCAGTGTACGCCACAATGCCACACATACCCTTACTCCTAACTTTGTCAGCGGACAATCCGAAGCGATTTCTGGACGCTGACGCCTACTGTGTTTTTCCCCACATGAGGTGGACGCTGCGATGGCCCGTTTTCCTTGTGTCCATCGACCGCCATTCTCCACTGCCGGACACTGATCCGGCGGAACAATGCGACCGATAAGTCAGATGTGCTGACTTTTTCAGAACTTCAAATCATAACGCAAGACCTGAGCCGGATGCGAACTCGCGGCAAAATCGCCACTTTGCGTCGGTGCTTCTTGAGAGATGTCGGCATGATCCCTCCCGAAGAAGTACGATGAAATCCACCCGATAGTTCAAAAACGTGGCACTCGCTTTGGCTGGGACTCCTCCTTTTCAGACATTCGCCAAACTCCCGCTGAGTGCCTTTTTCCCGCATCAACCAGATCGGTTTTCAAGAGAGCGTAGCCTCCGAGCCCGTGTCGGACGTTGATCGCCAACGGTTTGCCTCGGCGGACGGGTGCGTCGTCCGTTACGAATTCAGTGACTCTGTTCTAAGTGTCGCCTCTTTTCTTTCAGAGCGGTTAACCTACGATTACAGAAAGAGTTAACAGCAAGCGCCGTGCAGGGGGATCATTTTTTCGCCAATCGGCACGGTTATTCTCGGAAGTCGCTTAAGCGGCGATACCCGGGAACCAGATGAATGACACAATGTGTTCCGATGTTGAACTCATTGTGTGAATAATGCCATGTGAATTCCGAAGAGGTGAACCGGCGGATCGATCATGCCGAATGTTTGAACAGGCTCCCGCATTTGCCTGTCCAACATGGCGGCAAGTCTGGTGTATTAGGGCGTCGAAAAGCTAGGAATCGAGACGGAGAACTATCCGCGTCCGCAGGAGACCATCGCCTGTGAGTACCCCATCAAAGCTAGTCAGAACGATTCGCCTATCCGATGCGAGCCTTAACAACGTCTTGGAGAGGCTCGACGCGGAGGCTCTGCCACGGGCGGCTGGAAAACGGGATGCGGAGCGATTCCGATTCCGGATCAAAGGTTGCGTCGTGCATATGCAGATGCCTGGCAGTGCCGGGCCGACCGCATATCTCGTACCAATCAG
>CAZTAR010000418.1:0-4044 GCA_964611695.1 uncultured Planctomycetaceae bacterium
TGATCGCCTCTTCCTGGCTGATGACCCGCTTGTGAAGCTCCGTCTCGAGTTCGAGTAACCGAGACGCCTCTTCCTTCTCCAGACGCGTCAACGGCACGCCCGTCATCTTGCTGACAACCTCCGCGATGACCTCACCGTCCACCACGCCGTCAGTCTCACTGCGGCGATTGTGCCACTCCTTCTCCATCCGATCCTTGTCGGCACTAAGGGAAATGGCCTTGTCGCGGAGGGACGCCGCGCGTTCGTAGTCGGCATTGCGGACGGACTCGTCCTTCTCGGCCATGAGGCGCTTGATGTCGTCTTCCACCCCCGTGAGTGTCTGGGGTTTGGTCATGGCCCGAAGGCGGATCCGAGCGCCGGCCTCGTCAATGACATCGATTGCCTTATCCGGCAATACCCGGGCGGGCACGTAGCGCATCGAAAGTTCGACTGCCGCCAGAATCGCGTCGTCCGTGATCTGTACACGGTGGTGTGCCTCATATCGGTCTCGCAAACCCTTGAGTATCTCGATCGTCTCTTCCCGAGTGGGAGCCTCGACGATGATTTGCTGGAAACGTCGCTCAAGCGCGCCGTCCTTCTCAATGTACTTGCGATACTCGTCGAGCGTGGTCGCGCCAATACATTGAATCTCACCGCGAGACAATGCGGGCTTCAACACGTTGGACGCATCGATCGCGCCTTCGGCGCCGCCGGCGCCGACGAGCGTGTGCAGCTCATCAATAAACAGGATGATGTTGCGGGCGCGGCGAACCTCGTTCATCACCGCCTTGATCCGCTCCTCGAATTGGCCACGGTACTTCGTGCCTGCGACCATCATCGCGAGGTCCAGCACGACGATCCGCTTGTCGGCCAACAACTCCGGCACGTCATTGTTGACGATCCGCTGAGCCAGCCCTTCCACAATGGCGGTCTTGCCAACACCCGCTTCACCCAGAAGAACCGGGTTGTTCTTGTAGCGGCGGCAAAGCACGACCAGCACGCGGTCGATCTCATCGAGTCGACCGATGACCGGATCAAGCTTGTCCTGCTTGGCCATCTCCGTCAGGTCGCGGCCAAAGGAATCCAACGCCGGCGTCTTGGATCGGCCGGCCTTGCGTCCTGGCTCAGGTGTGCCAACGCCGGTGGGCGATGCGGTCTCCTCGTTATCCACCCCGGCCCCGAGCAGATTGAGAACCTCTTCTCGGACCTCTTCGAGTTTGATCCCGAGGTTCATCAGCACCTGGGCCGCAACGCCGTCCTGCTCTCGCAGTAGGCCGAGCAAAAGATGCTCCGTGCCGACGTAGTTATGGTTGAGGTTCCTGGCCTCCTCGATCGCAAACTCGATGACTTTCTTCGCTCGCGGAGTCTGAGGAAGCTTGCCCATGGTCACCATGTCCGGACCGCTCTTGACCAGCTTCTCAACCTCGAGCCGCACCTTGCGCAAATCGACGTCAAGATTCTTGAGTACGTTCGCCCCGACACCGCTCCCTTCCTTCACGAGTCCGAGAAGGATGTGCTCGGTGCCTATGTACTCATGGTTGAACCGCTGGGCCTCCTGGTTGGCCAAGGCCATGACTTTGCGTGCTCGGTCTGTAAATCGCTCGAACATAGGCTCTCGTTGCCTCTCGCTGATTTCCGCGGGTGCTTCGCCCAGAGGACGCGACCCGGCCTACACTTCTTTGGTCCCTTGCCCCCGTACGCCCAGGGGTCCACACTTTCGCACTCCATACTCCCTGTTTCTACGATTATCGGGTTGCCAAGTTCGCCGCGCCCCCGGGAGAGAGTACTGAAATCACCTATTCGCGCCAACCAAGGGCCAATAATTCTAGCACCCTGGACCTCTCGCTTCAACGTGAAAGGTTACCGGGCGCATCATCTGACCCTCGTTCTTCTTGTATCGGTATAATGTCAATGGGGATGCATTAATACAGCCCTTTCACGCGCACACCGTTCTTGACACAGATAGCGAGATTCGGCGGCCTGTCAGCCGGTAAACACTGCACGGTCCTGCTGCCCGCGGCGGCGCCATTCACCGTAAACCACGATCAGTCAGTGTAATCGATGACAGAGCGAGTGATTGATTCGCCATCATCTTAAAAACTATCTCAGAATTGTGGCACAGGCGTCTCGCCTGTGTTTCCACCGCCGAGACGGCGGTGCCACATTGGGCTTGGCATAGTCTTGGGGTAATCTGAGATAGTTTCTTATTCCCTGCCGAGTGCCTCTTTGGCTTGCGTGCGATACGCTCCACGATGATCCAACTTCAACACGCGACGCCATGCCTGACGAACACCCTGTTCGTTCCCTTCAATCTGCCGAAGTGCCGCCCAGAGGACGTGCAGCTCAACCCGCTCGTCATCCAACACACCACCACTTTCCAGTGCCTTGTGGGCTGCCGTCATGTCGTCTCGTTCGATCGCGCCGCGCGCATCCTCCAGAAGAGAGTTAAGAAGATCGGTGCGGCGTTTGATCTGCGTGCCCTGTTTCCAGAACAGCACCTGCGCCGCCCCCCAGGTCAGTAAGGCGATAATAGCCGCGAGTATCGTCAGCCAACTGGGAATCATGGCCGGAGCGATCAAAAGGCCGGACAACACTACATTACCGCAAATGCCGAAGAGCAGGGCGATACTCATACCCAGCCATTCTCGACGCCGGATGATAAGACCCGTGCCCGGTAGGATGACGTTTCCCAGCCGAGACAACAGACCGTCACACGGCGCCATTCGGCTGATCACCGGCAGGCCTGACGGCACGCCGCAGACTCGAGGTTCGTCGACTGAGGTCGCAGATGTTCGGGTCATCGTGCTGTGATTATCGGATCGCTAAATTGCATCCAGGCAAATAACAAGACCGGGGCGGCGGCAAGCACGAACGCGCCGATGGTCATACCCAGCCAGGATCGGCCCTGCTTGTTGTTGCGCTTTTGGCCGAGGCTGTTGTAGCCGAGGAGGCCCGCAACCGCGCCCAAACCTGCCGAAACAGCTGTCAGGCCAAGAACAAGCGGCCTTCGATAAGCTCCGATGTCTCCTTTCGGGTTGTATCGAACGACCATGAACTCGGCACTAAAGCCTTTGAATACGAAGACCGTAAGTATCGCGATGCAGAACAGCCCCAGGATCGCCACAAAGAGCGATGCCGTCGCTTGCGTTTCATACAGACGAAAGTTTGGCATTTTCATGGTCAGTCGATCCTCGTGTACAGCCTAACAGCCGATTGGCCTCGAAAGATTCCTATTGTTCCGGAACAACAGGTGATCCCTCGTTATCATAACGGAGGTGCAACATTCCGCAAACACTGCCCCCACGCAGGCTGCCGGCGGTGAGCGAAAACGTGGAATCATCAGTCCACCTCACGATGAAACTATCGCGGAATGGTGGCACAGGCGTCTCGCCTGTGGCCTCACCCCCGAGGCGGCGGTGAAGCATTGGGCATGGCAGAGTCTCTGAGTATTCTGAGATAGCCTCTGAAAGAAACTCACCGGTGTCATCTTGCAGACCACCTGGGGCCATCCGAAAATGTGGTCCGAACAATTGGATCTGGGCGGCAGTGAGACAAAGGAAAACCGCCCAGACGCCGACTGAAAGGAAATTCATGTCAGACCAAACGGCCAGCCCCCCCCGCGATCCCGCCATTCGCGTCATGGTAATGCCACGCGACACCAACCCCCACGGCACCATCTTTGGTGGTGTGATTCTCAGCTACATCGACCAAGCCGGCGCCATCGAGGCTAGAAGCCACGGAGGGCATCGCGTCGTTACCGTCGCACTCGATCGGGTCGAGTTCCACGAGCCGGTTTATGTCGGCGATGTGCTCAGCCTCTACACGGAAACAGTCAAGAAGGGACGGACGTCGGTATGCGTGCGAGTCTTCGTCGAGGCACTGCGGTTTTCGAACCCGGGCGAGGTCGTACCCGTCACTGTCGCCGACATCACATTTGTGGCGATCGACAAAAACCGAAACCCGATTCCAATCAACGAGCCCAGAACCCCTTAGAGAATCTTCGGCATGAGATGCTCTAGCCCGCCTTTCTCACCAGTGGGAGTCTTCGGGTTTTCCGAGGCGTCT
>CAZTAR010000419.1:0-4030 GCA_964611695.1 uncultured Planctomycetaceae bacterium
CGATGATCGGCGACGGGCAAATGGCGACCGTCTGCAGCAACATGCTTGCGGACAAGGGCGTGTCGGTTCGGCTGTGGAGCATCTTTCGCGAGCAAATCGAGGCCATGAAATCAACGCGGGAGAACCGGCGTTATCTCCCAGGCGTGACGATTCCAGACCGAGTCAGCTTCACGACCGAAGCCGCGGTCGCGTTGGATGGGGCAGGCCTCATCGTGAATGCGGTGCCGTGCCAGTACATCCGGAATGTATGGAAGCAACTCGCGCCGGTGTATCCTCGCGGTGTTCCAGTGGTCAGTCTGTCGAAGGGCATCGAGACTGGAACGCTGATGCGACCCACGCAGATTATCACGGATGTCGTGGGCTCTGCCCCGACGGTGGCTTTGAGCGGTCCGAACATCGCCGCGGAGTTGGCCAAGTGCCTGCCGGCGGGCATTGTGGCGGCCAGTCGAGAAGCGCCCTTGGCGAAGCTCGTGCAGGAAACCTTCGCTTCCCGGTGGTTTCGGGTCTATACGAACACCGACATCCTCGGCGTGGAGTTGGCCGCGGCCGTCAAGAACGTGATTGCGCTGGCGGCAGGCATCGTCGACGGATTGAAGGCCGGGGACAATGCGAAAGCGGCATTGGTCACGCGCGGGCTGGTCGAAATCACTCGGCTCGGCGTGGCGATGGGGGCGAGACCGGAGACGTTTACCGGCTTGGCGGGACTGGGTGATTTGGTCACCACCTGCGTTTCGCCGTCGGGCCGAAACCGAACGGCGGGAGAACAGATCGGCCGGGGTCGGAGTGTCGAGGAAGTGATCGCGGCGACGCCCTCCGTCATCGAAGGTATTCCGACCACCGGGAGCGTGCACGCGCTGGCAAAGCGCCACAACGTCGTGATGCCGATCACGGAAGGCGTCTACGGCGTTCTGTTCGAAGGGCACGACGTTCTGGAGACGCTAAGCCACTTGATGTCCAGGAAGCTGCGGGGGGAGGTGTAAGCCGATGCCGAGTGCGGATCGTGTGGGATGGGGCGTCATTGGGTGCGGTCGCGTTGCGGAGCGGCGGTTCGCGCCGGTGTTTCGCAAGACGGACGACGCCAGACTCGTGGCATTCTGCTCGCGCGACATGGCCAAGGCGCAGTCTTTCACAAAGTGCCACGGAGCTGAGCGAGCGTATGACTCCGTGGATCGTCTCCTGGCGGATGATGATGTTCGCGTTGTCTACGTGGCGACGCCGAATGCCCTGCACACGCAACACGCGGTCCGGTGTCTCCGCGCCGGCAAACATGTGCTGGTCGACAAACCGATGGCAACATCGGTCCAAAGCGCCCAGGTCATGATGGATGCGGCCAACAAAGCCAATCGCATCCTCGGCGTTCTCCAGCAACAGCGATTCCACCCGGCGAATATGCATCTGATTCGCCTGCGCGACGAAGGACAACTCGGCAAGCTCAACGTGCTTCGGGTTCAAATCGGAATGTGGTATCCCCCGACAACATCCTGGCGCGGCACGGAAGACCTGGCCGGTGGCGGTGTCGCGATGGACTTGGGGCCGCACGCGATTGACCTGATGCTCGAGGTCGGCGGCCCGATCGCCCGGGTGGATGCGACGCTGCGAACGCTCCAGTTCCCAGGCGAGGTCGAGGATTTCTGCTCGGCGCGTTTTGACTTTGCCAGCGGTGCGGTGGGGCTATTGGACTTGAGCTACTGTGCGCATCAGTACGGAGGACGTGTCGAGGCCTATGGCAGCGATGCGACTTATGCGGTGGATGGATCGATGCAGGCCGTCGGCGTCTACAACTCGTGGTTCCGCTCGGCCCAGACGCCCGGCTCTGTGCGGCAGGAGATCTCGACAACCGACTGCTTCCAGGCGGCTGTTGAAGACTTCACGGACGCCGTCCAACACAAAAGCCGGCCGGCCATCAGCATGATGGATGGTTTGCAGGTCATGCGCGTCATAGAAGCTATCTACGCATCATGGCGCGAAGACCGCGCAGTCGAGTTGGCGTGCGATTGAGAATGTTGGGTCAATGAGTGTCGACAGGTCTGCGAGCGGGAGGACTTGTCCTAGGTTTGGGATCATCGTAAGCCAAATCCAACTCCTCCTCCAAATCCGACGCATCTCCCAAGGGAGATGCCGGAGCGGTCGTTGGCGTTCTCCTTTCAAGGCTTGTCCCATTGTTCAGAATCACCTTCTGGGCTCCGCCCTCGCCACACTTGGGACATGTTATCTCACCTTTGGTGCGTCGCATTTCCGCAACTTTGCCAATCGTCATTTCAAAGGAGTGGCCGCATTTTTTGCAGGTGAAAGGCTGCTTCGCGGAGGCCACATTCGGATCGACCTCCGGCTCTCCCACACCAACTGTTGTCCAAAGATACAGGCTGATGCTAATCAGGATCAGGAGGATGACGACCAGGACGACGGTAGTCTTGGTCAAATTCATGAGAGGGTCTCCATCGCAGCAACTTTGGCGGCCTTGCCTGAAACGCCGGAACAGGCCTTAGGGTTCAGGGAGGACATCGGCAGGAAAGCAATCCATATTGCCCCAGGTTCCTCGCATATCCATGTCGTCGTATAGGTCACTGTGCTGATAGAAAGTACCAATGCCCATATCTGCATAGGTAACATGCCCATCCACAAAGGAAAGGTTGAAGAAACCCAGTTTCTTGTGCCAGCCCGTCAACTCCCCTGGAGCGGAACCATCCTGCGGACGAAGTTCTCCCCAGACCTCGTTCGTATACCACGTTTGGTAAGCTCTGGCCTCCAGAAAGCCAACGACTTTACTTGGGTCCGGGATCATGGAAATGGAGCGACCGTAGGTTCCGACTGTCAAAATATCTTGCCCGACTTCCCAATGAAGATTGTTCATGCGGTAAGCCGTACCGTTTCCCCAGTAGTATGCCCTCTCAGTCTCCTGAGGCTGTGAGTCGAAGCCCAACCATTCTTGCCAGCCGTGATCGTCACCGGGGCACTGAAAAAGTTGGTAAACACCGCGATCGCCTGGGGCGGTATTCTTGACAATATGTTGGAGCCCACCATAGATGAGGGCATTAAATGGACGAGTGCGCGGGTCGAAAGGATCGTCCCATGCCTGATACGGCATCTCTCCCGGCCCCCCCCCGTACTCGGCATAGCCCTCGAATCGAAACTCGGTTGATTTGTTGTGGACCGGACCAACGATGTCGGTAGGATCCTCGTGAGAATACATGATGGCCGTCTTGGCCAACTCGCGCAGATTCGCCATGCACTTGCCTCGCTGGCCCTGTGACCTGGCGGCGGAAAGGGCAGGCATCAAGACGCTGATGAGCACGGCGATGATTGCAATCACCACCAGCAGTTCGATTAATGTGAAACCCTTGCGGGCGACCCTGCGCGCGGACATCAGTTGGACTCCTTCACGTCAGCCGCTCTGCCGTTCGGCGGTTCGACCATAAACGCTGCTGCACGCACTTCTTCCGCGTCTTCCCTATCATAGCGACCGGCCTTGAGTCTGACAAACGAAAGGTGGGGAACCGTCATCGCTTCCCCAACAGGACATCACCTGCCAGCTTTGGGTGTTCTTCCCGCTGCCGGCACGGGCCGCGGCCTGGGGCGGTCTTCGCGGCCCACCTCTTCCGAGTCTTCCTCCTCCGTTGCAGGTTCCGCCTCGCGCTGTCCGCCCATATCAATGACAACGTTGTCCTTCCGAGTGTCTCCCTGATTACAATATGGACACAACACATCCCCCGAACTTCGGCGCATCGCAGCCGCTTCACCCACAGAAATCTCGAAAGACTTGTTGCAGTGCGAACACGTATACGACTGCATCTGGTCGGCGACATCCGAGTCGGATCGGGTGTGCGTAATGTGTCGCCAGAAGAAACCTCCAAGTCCGACGGAAAGAACGAGCAAGCAGACCGCCAAAACTGCTGTTTGTCTGGGCTTCATGTCGGTCACACCTCTCAGCAATCGTTTCCTATGATGGCCTTCCGGGCAACATCGCTTCCGGCGGCTGCACTAGTACCGCGTTTCATAAATAATACGACTATGTTTATGTGCTTGCAGGGGC
>CAZTAR010000420.1:0-4028 GCA_964611695.1 uncultured Planctomycetaceae bacterium
AACGCCTTCAAGATCACGCCCGCCGGGGTCATCACCGAGATCATCGACGCGACCGGCGACGGCGCGGGCAATGGCCTTGATGCTCCTATCGCCGCAGTGTACGCCGCAGGCAATGTCTACGTGGCGGGTGCCGGCAGCGACAACGCCTTCAAGATCACGCTGGATGATGAAGACGGCGATGGCGTCCCCGACGAAATCGACGTCTGTCCCAACACGCCGGCCGGCTTGCCTGTCGATTGCGAAGGCCGACCACTGCGCGACTGCAACGGCGACTGCCTATTCGATGGCGACGATATTCAGTGCATCGTTGATGAGTTGCTCAATCAGTGAGATTGGTGCGTCCGGGGGAGGGCTGCTGTAAACCTCTTGGCCCCGGAGGGGCTGAGGCGAGTTGCCACGGGTGGAGCGAAGCGGAACCCGTGGAGTGTGGGTGGTTTTCACACAGCCGCCCCGGTAGGGGCGGAGGAACCGTCGAGTCCTCGAATCTGATGCAAATACCGAGAATAGTCCTCCGCCCCTGCCGGGGCGGATCGGGTGGGGGCCAACCTGAACCACGGGTTGCGCTGCGCTCCACCCGTGGCTACTTTCCGCGACCCTGTCGGGGTCGGTCGCGCCGGGCATGCGGCACTGGCGGGCGAGCCGCCAATGGCACCTTGCATGGCTCTTTTTTCGCGAAGCGCGGAACACGACTACAAGACAGACAATAGGTGCGTTCCAGGTGCAATCTACGTCTGGTGACAGATGGCAGCTTTGAGCCCCACAAATTCCGGTACTGGTAAAGTTTCAATCCAACAGCCCGATTAGTTCCTCGATCGACCAAACGTGATCGGCCAAGCCCGATGCCATCGCGGGTGTGTCGCCCTTCAACGTCTGGTGCTTTCGGCAGAAGTTGTAGAACATGAAGAACATCGCCAGGGCGTAGAAGTGGTTGTCGATCTTCTTTGAATGAGCGTTCGTCAGCCGCGTGAATCGCCGGTTCTGCATCCGGATCGTCAGGTTGTGCCGCTCGACATGCGACGTTGACACGTCTGCCGGGTCAGGAAACCCGCTCACGCTGTTCTTGCGGCAACCTGTGCAGGTTGACGGCGAGTATTTCTGTTCCGGGTATTTCTTCGACTCGCTGTAATTCTTAACGACCTGTGCGTAGTCCTGATTCGATCCGAACGTCTCGCGGATGGATTCAGGATAGGCAGCGAATCCATCCGTCGTAATCTGACCGATGTTGAAGACGCGACCGGACAAGTCGTCCATGAACGCAAACGCATCGGCTGAAGTCCTCAACCCGACGTGATAGGCTATTATGAGCTTGCTTTCCGGATCGAGAGCCGTCCAAGTCCACGCGCTACCTGCGCCAGCTACAGGGCGCTTAGCCGTCCGGACCTGCTTGTCTTTGCAGTAGACGAAACTCCAGACCTCATCGCACTGGACCAGGCCCGGGCTAAGCCCCCGGACATGTTCATCGTGATACTTCGCACATGCGGCCCCAAGATCAGCCAATAGCTTAAGAATCGTCGGCTTCGACACGCCAGTCATTCGGACCGTCGCGTTGATGCTGTTTCCCTCAACCAGGGAGCTTACGACCGCTTTCCGCTTTTCCATCTTTAACCTGTTCATACTTTACAATTATACTTGCTAACATCCTCTCACGCAAGAGAGATTACGAGAAAAACAGCTTCAGAACAGGTCTCAGGCATTCCTAACACGCTGCCAATACGAAAGTTAAATAGGTAGTAAAAATGATTGTTTTTTTGCTTGTTTTCTCGCGAGTTCAAAGGCATAATACCATGCCATGAACAAGAATCCACAGAAAAATTCGGAAATCTCGGCGATGATTGAGCCGTGGAGAGAAGCGTTTGTCGCCGCAGTTCAGTGCGGCTATGAAGACATGCTGGCGGCAGTACCGATTGTTGGGATACCGAGGGTGAGTGAACGCGGCGGTTTAATACATTGCACGCTTCGTGGTGCGTTGCGCCACCTCTGTGATGTATCGGAACCGTTCTTGACTCTGATTGAGGAGCCTGAAGGGCGGGGGGGGATGGACTACATCCTCCTGGACTACGGCGGGAGACGCTTGGTCCTTCGTTGGACAAAGATCAGTGGAAATCGAATCAGCCGAAACAGAACCGCCCGGCAAACGGCGATACTGGAGCAGGGATGCTTCAGTTTTCACGAGGAGCATGATAACGAAAATGTCCCTTCCGTGACGATGACTATTATGGTAGAGGACGACTACATAGAGGCCAATGCTTTGTGTGGCTGGATTGGTCGGATTGCGGTCATTCGAGAGCGAAGTGGGCAACGTGAACTTGTCAACGAGTTGGCTGTCTTCCAGAAACCGGAGCGCATGGAGAACTATCACCGGATCGACATCCCGCGACTCAGAACCCAGAAGAAAGACTTCCGAAGGATTGAAACGCTGGCCGAAGTGGCCAGGCGACAAGTCGGTTAATCCAATGGTCAGATCAACTCCGTTCTTCAACCCCACTATGCTAACCCTTGCGCGCGAATCGCGCGGGTGGACCCAAAAGAACCTTGCCGATGCAACCGGCCTATCTCAGGCGATCATCTCTCAGTACGAGCTTGGTTTAGCCCAAGTGTCTGAGATTCACGCCGCCGCCTTGTCCAGCGCCCTCCGCTACGAGATCGTCTTTTTTCAACAACAGGCGACCATTGACAGCTTAGGAAAGAGCCTCATCTTTCACCGTAAACGCGCTCGCGTTCCGGTAAAGATTCAGCGCCGCCTAAAGGCCGAACTGAACATCCGCAAGATGCAGGTGGCTCAGTTGACCAAAAGTGCAACTGCGGACGTCTTCCACACGTTCCCTTTGATTCCGCCTGAGCAGTTCAACGGAAACGCGGAACGTGTGGCGCGTGAATTACGGCATGCGTGGAACATCCCGCAAGGGCCGATCCGAGATTTAACAAGAATCGTGGAGGCAAACGGCGGCATTGTTATCGTTGCGGACTTCGGCACGCCGCTGGTTGACGGTGCCCATCTTTGGGAGCATGGACTGCCGCCGATCTTTTTTATGAACAGTGAGCGCCCCGGAGAGAGAGAGAGATTCAGTCTTGCCCACGAACTTGGCCACGCGATCATGCACCATGCCTCAATTCACGGAGAAATCGAGGATGAGGCCAACGCATTTGCAAGCGAACTATTGATGCCAAGGGCGGATATTCGGAACGATCTTAGAAGCCTGACCATCGACCGCGCGGCTCGACTCAAGAAGGTCTGGAGAGTATCCATGCAGGCCCTGATTATGAAGGCCCGCTCACTTAGACTCATTTCGGAATCGGCTCGAACGAAAATGTTCTCTGTGTTGAGTGCCAGAGGCTACAGGATCAACGAACCGTGGCCGTTGCCAATGGAGGAGCCCAGCTTGTTCGGGAAGTTAGTTCTCTACCACAAGGATGAGCTTGGCTTCAGCGAAGAGCAGATGGCTAAGGTGCTGTTTACGGAATCTTTGGGGCCGATGGAACCACCGGAGCGGCGGGTGCCGCAACTACGCATCGCTGACAACCGGGAAGGTGACCAGGATGCTGGCACCCTCTTTGAGTAGCCCACTACCTATCCTTTTGCCACCTGGCCTCTACCGCCCTCTTCGCAATCTCTGACCTTTGTTTCTTGCTCAGTTTCTTGGCCCGAGCCTTCCCGCCCTTGCTCGCCCCGAGCTTGCTCAGGGCTACCGCTGCCGGATTGCGGGTGTCTTCCTCTTCGGAGTCTTCTGGCTCAGGTTCTAGCGGTTCGCCTGTTAGCTTCCCCCCCGTGACTTGCTCCACAATGTCGCGTGCAATCTCTGCGGTGTCTCGCCGAGTCTTCTTTTTCTTTTTGTGCTTGCCCATGCAAGCATTATAGCACATGGCCGAAAAACGTGTCGGATTCAAACTTTACCAGTACCCAAATTCCGGCAAATACCGGCAAATTTCACTTTTTCTGGTGAAATTTGGCCCGAGGAGGCAGTCAGAGATGGGGGTATGAACGCCGGTTGAAAAACGTAGCGCTCGGGCGGTACCGGCGGTCGGTTGAA
>CAZTAR010000421.1:0-3940 GCA_964611695.1 uncultured Planctomycetaceae bacterium
CCTCCAACGCCTTAGACACATTCTGGACGGCCTTGGCGATTCCACGCGAAATCGCCATTGCATCGGTTCCGGCGGCGACGTTGCGGAGTCCCTCCTTGAAGATCGCTTCCGTGAGGACCGTGGCAGTCGTCGTGCCGTCACCAGTAGCGTCCGAGGTTTTGCTCGAAGCCTCCTTCACCAACTGGGCGCCGAGGTTCTCGTATTTGTTCTTAAGTTCGATCTCTTCGGCGACCGTGACGCCGTCCTTGGTGACTTTCGGCGCGCCCCAACCCTTGTCCAGGATCGCGTTTCTTCCACGCGGACCGAGGGTCGATTTCACCGCAGTCGTCAGTTTTTCCACGCCCGTTAGCAGGGCCGCCCGTGCATCTTCTTCAAATGCGAGTTGCTTGGCACCCATGGATGAAAGCCTCCTTGTGGCTAGTACTTTGGACCTTCACAGTCGGTTTACAGCTTAATCCTCAGGCGGCTTCACGAAGCCGCACGCCCCCTGCCCATGTTGAATGCAACTCCTGTGCCGAGTGGCAGCATGGAAGTCGCCAAAACTTATTTACTGATAAAACAAGGGGTTAGGAGATTCCGGGGTTCTTCCGGAATAGGAGTTCCGAGCGGTCCGACTGCCACTCCGGCAGGCCCAGGTCAAGGCACTGCCGATGTGTCATCCGCTCGAACGAACGGAAGCTGGAATCAGACTGCCTGCGGTCAAGATTCAGACAAACCGCATTACATTTCCGCGCGTTCGCGCTCACTCGCACAGGAGTTGTTTCGAGAGGCAGAATTGGATCGTCAAGGCGAAACTGCCGCTACCAGGCAAAGTGGGCAAACGCCTTGTTGGCCTCGGCCATGCGATGGACGTTTTCACGCGTCGTAACGGCCGTTCCCTGCTTGTTGAAGGCGTCAAGCAGTTCGGATGCGAGCCGTTGCTCCATTGGGCGACCGCGCTTGGCTCGAGCCGCGGCAAGCACCCAGCGAATCGCCAGGGCCTGGGCCTTCTTGGGTTTCACCGCCATGGGCACTTGGTAGTTACTACCACCGACACGACGGCTACGAATCTGGACGCCTGGCTTGACGTTTTCGATAGCGGTTTCAAAAACTTCAATCGGTGGGACATCCGAGACTTTTTCTTGGATGATCGCAAGCGCGCCAGCGAAAATCCGCTGGGAGACGGTCTTCTTGCCATCCAACATCATGCAATTCATAAACTTCGAAGCCAGCCGACTCCCGTACTTGGGATCGGGACGGAGTTGTTCAACCGACTTGGTCCAACGCTTGTAACCCATAGCTCTGTATACCCTTGTTTTCTGGGGTGCAGGTGATTCACCCACACGCTGCCGGCAAATCGATTCGCCGATCCCCATACTCGACCGGTCCACCCGGCCGCATGCCAATTACTTCCGCTTCGTACCGTACTTGCTACGTCCCTTTGCACGGCGAACGTTGAACTTGTCCTGGTCCTCAACGGCCGCGCAATCGAGAACACCCCGGACAATGTGGTACCGGATGCCGGGCAAGTCCCGAACACGCCCCCCTCGGACGAGCACCATCGAGTGTTCCTGGAGGTTGTGCCCAATCCCACCGATGTAGGCGGTTACTTCACGACCATTCGACAGCCGAACACGCGCAACCTTACGAAGGGCGGAGTTCGGCTTCTTGGGAGTCATGGTCTTGACGATTAGGCAGACACCCCGTCGTTGGGGACACTGTTCTAATTCGCGTGACTTGGATTTTTTGCGCTCAATAGTTCGCGGACGCTTACATAGCTGATTGATCGTGGGCATCGTTACCTCTATCGCTGTGCCGCCATGCGGCATGAAAAACGCCAAGCTCCGTATGATACCGCGACAGTTCGTCCGGCGTCAACCACCACTCCCCGGAACCTCTGCCGGCGGAGAATCAACATCAGAGGGACCGGACGCCGGGGAATCCACATCTGGCGATTCGTTCGCCTCCAAGTCCGCCTCAGGCGGCCCCGCTGCTGAGGAATCTAACGACAATGCATCTCCAACCGGGTGTGGTTCAGTCGCTGCCGTCAATTCAAATGGGCTGGCCGCTGGCTCGCCACTGAGACTCGGCATCCTGACCTCGGAAGGCTCTTCTTCAATCGGTTCACCCAGATGGGCCACGGTGATCGCCGCATGGGGGCGAAACGCCGTGCCGGCCGGGATGAGATGTCCGAGAATCACGTTTTCTTTGAGCCCGCGAAGATGATCCATCGCACTTCCAAGGGCCGCCTCGGTTAAAACCTTGGTCGTTTCCTGGAAGCTTGCCGCGGAAATAAAGGACTCACTCTGTAAGGCAGCCTTCGTGATACCCAGGAGCTGCGTCGCGCCAGTCGCGGGCTTGGGTCGCCGACCCTTTGCCGGAGCCTTGTTTTCTTCTTCGAGAGAATCATTCTTGGTTGTCAATTCCGACTTCAGCACAATCTGGCCTTCCGAGCAGTCGGAATCTCCCGCATCGGATACCTTCACGCTCTTCGCAAGACGTTCGTTTTCCGCCTGAAACGCGAACTTATCCAACACATCGTTCGGAAGGAATTTCGAATCGCCGGGATTCTCCACTTTCACCTTCCGCAACATCTGGCTCAGAATCACCTCGATATGCTTGTCGTTGATTCCCACATTCTGGGAACGATAGACTGATTGAATCTCGTGGAGCAGGTAGCTCTGAAGCGACTCCTCCCCCTTAATGGCCAACATGTCATGCGGAACCAAGGGGCCATCGCAGAGCGGATCGCCGGCCTGCACGCGGTCGCCCGCATGGACCAACAGATGCTTGTCCTGCGGGACATGGTGCTCGCGCGGGTCAAGATCCTTGCTATCCGGGTGAACGACGATGGTCATCTTTCCGCGTCGCTTGTCGCTTCGAATTTCAACAGTCCCGGTGATCTCGGCCATGACGGCCGGTTCCTTGGGCTTGCGAGCTTCAAAAATCTCGGTCACGCGAGGAAGACCGCCGGTGATGTCCTGAACGCCGGACAATTCCCTTGGACGACGAGCCAGCAGCCACCCTGCTCGGACCTCGTCACCCTCGGCAACTTCGATTCTCGCTTTCGCCGGGAGATAGTGGTATTCGAGAATCTTGCCTCCGGCATCCTCGATGATGAGCTGCGGATTCTTGTCGCCACGATGCTCCACGACGACATGCTTCGACGTCTGCCCCTCCGTTTCGAGACGCACCGTCTCACCATCCACCACATCCTGGAAGCGAATGAAACCGGCCGCCTCAGCCAAGATCGGCGTCAGGTGGGGATCCCACGTCGTGACCGTCGACCTAGGCCGAACTTCCTCCCCATCACGCATATGAAGACGGGCACCGTATGGAATCTTGTATCGCTCGAGTTCGCGTCCCTTCTCGTCGTCGATTGCCAACTCGCCGTTGCGCTTCAGTACGATTAAGGTGGGCTTCCCGGTCTCCGGATCGTCCAACTCGACAGCGTTGAGGTTGTGGAACTTCGCGACACCGCCGTTGATGCACTTGATCTCACTCTGGATGACAGAACGGCTCGCAACGCCGCCGGTGTGGAATGTACGCATCGTCAGCTGCGTTCCAGGCTCACCGATCGACTGGGCCGCGATGATGCCCACGGCCAACCCCTGCTCGACGATCTGCCCGGTCGCCATATCCATCCCGTAACACCTGGAACAGATGCCCGTTGGACTCTCGCAAGTCAGGGGACTGCGAACGCGAATAGTTTCGAGACCGAGACCGCCCTCCGCAGGGGAGTTTTCGATGCGCCGCGCGATCGCCGGCGTGATGATGTCGTTTTCCTTGACGATAATTTCGTCCGAGACGATGTGCCGAATCGTATCGCGGGCCGTTCGGCCGATGATGGATTCGGAGAGAGTGATGTCAACCTCTTCGCCCTTTTATAGTACGCCCTTGGTCACTCACTTGATCGTCCCGCAATCATGATTATTTATGATGACGTTGTGGGCGACGTCCG